>JAZDLH010000132.1:0-2663 GCA_043802275.1 Planctomycetota bacterium | reverse complement strand
CGGTGAGGCAGCCGATGACCACCGTCCCGGACAGCGCGCCCAGCGCGTACCACATCGGAAGCAACTTCGACCGGAAAACAGGATAAGAAACCGGATTATTCCCCTTCATTCTCAAAGGGATACCCCTCTCTTTTTATGATTTGGCCGTCTTTTATATAGACCTTCGAAGCGACCTTCCAAAGAATATAGAGTTTGTAATCTCGCGGCAGGTTGCCGAACGCATTTTTTAAACCTGAACTATAAATCCAATCTTTCGTATAAATATTATTGGGGTCGATAATATCGCACCAGGCGAATTCTAAGTCATAAGCATAGCATGTAACGCCATCGGGCGTGGTGGTTACATCGACCTTTCCGTGTATTCGCAATCCTCCCACCTTCCAGTTCGTGCCGTGCAGCAATTCATAACCTGTTGAATAACCGTTGTCGGAAAGCTCGATCGATGTAACCGTGGAAACCTGTCCCGAATCCTTCCGTTCCGCTATGTCCTGAATAATATATGCCCGCGCAGCGCCGCGCAACTCGGAATGTTTTTTCATATAGGCGGACCACTGGGGATCGCAAATAAATATTCTATTTTTTCCCGTTCCTTCCATCCACCAAAAAAAGATCTGTGCCCCTTGACGATCTTTAAAGAGTTTGTACAGACATGCCATGATAACCTGTGTACGGTTCCCGCTTATGACTGTGCTCAATATACTGTTGTCCGCTTGTTGATTTGGCTCGTCATCGTTCTCCTGTGCGCTGTCTGTATCGTGCCTCGTCTCGTCCCGCCTGCGCACCGCCATCTTCGGCACGCGGAGGTTCTCGCCGGGCTTGATATGGTCCCTGCTCTCCACCCGGTCGCGGTTCACCTCGTAAAACGTCTCCAGGCCCACGCCGTAGTCCCGCGCGATCCGGGAAAGCGTGTCGCCCTTCCGGATCGTGTAGGTATAGCGCCACTCCCGTCGCAGGTCGCGGATCGTCTGCTCCAGGTCCTGCCTCGCCCTGTGGATTTCGTCCTCGATGGCGTCGCGCCTGGGCCTTCTCCACTCGTTTTGGAGCGCTTGCTCCAGCTCCTTGATAACCCACTTCCAGTACGCCACCGGATCGTCGCGTCCGCTCGGTATCATGCCCATTTAATAAAACCCCCATTCCCTTATCAAGGAAAAAAACCAAGGCCGGTTGCCGAGAGGCGGGCCCGGGCGCAGTGAAGCGTCCCGCGCTTCGTCCTTCCCATCCGGGCCGCAAGGCGCGGCCCCTTGCCCACTTCCAACCACTGCGGAGAAGCGCCTCTCCTCGAGACGCCCTGTTTTGCGCTCGGTCCGCCGGCGCGCGCGAGGGGGCAAGGCCGGCCGCCGAGGGAATCCGCCGGGAGGGCCGCCTTCTTTTTCGGGCAGGAAACGAACCCGCTTAGCGCTCAAGGGCGGGAAGCCCCGCCGCGGCGAAGACCGCGCAAGGCCTCGTCGAAGCGCGCGCGCACGGCCGAGCCCGAGGCCTTTTCCGCAAGGCGCACGTAGGCGCGCTCCGCGTGGTAGGCGCGGTGCGCCGGGCTGTAGGCGACCTCGGCGAGGAGCGCCCGGGCCCGGGCCATGCCATGCGCCGGGTCGACCATGAGCTCGGGCCAGAGGAGCGCCTGCGCCCCGAGCGAGTGGGAGCCTACGCAGGGGACGCGCGCCTCGGCCAGGGCGTAGAGCTCCTCCCCGAAACGGACGCGCGCATCGAGCGCCACGGCCGAGGTGAGCCCCTCGGGCACGAGGAGCGACCCGTCCGGCGCCCTTTGCGCGAACTCGGGCGCGAACCCGGCGAAGGATTTTACCAAGAGCCGGCCGGCCGTCCGCGCCTCGGGAAAGGACGCCTCCCCGGCCGGGAGAACGAGGATCCGCGGCCTGGCGGCATCCTCGAGGTCGTTCCGCGCTCCGGACGGCGAGCCTTGGGCCGGCCGCGCGGCGTTGTTCCTTGAAAAATGCGGAAAGCCGAGCCACGCCACGGGCCTTTTCGTGACGAGGCGCGCGGCCGCGGCCGCGCGCGGGTCAAAGACGAAGACGCCGTCGAGCGCGTCGAGCGCGCGCGAGGCGGCCTCGAGTCGTTCGGGCGGAAGCTCAAAGAGCCGCCCCTCGGCCCCGTCGAGGAGCCCGCAGCGAACGAGGCCTTCCCCGCCGCGCCACGAGCCGGTGAAGAGGACCTCCTCGGGCACGAGGAGGACGCTCCCCGCGGGCGCTTCCGCGAGCGCCGCCGCATCCCCAGCCGGGATAAAATCGGCCGCGAGCGCCCGGCCGAGCGCCGAGAGCCTAAGCGCGGGCGCTTCCGCGTCCGCCGCGAGGATGCACACCCGATCGGTCATGTTCTCCTCCCCTCTCTTTTTGTCCCATCCTTTCGAAAGGCGCCCTCCTCCCCCTCTCCGAGACGAATCCCCCGCAAAGAAAACGGCGGAGTGCCTTGGCGTCCGCCGGTACAAAACCGCCTCGAGCGGGAGGTTGATGTCGTTCACGTCCGGCGCCGCGCGGACGAACTTGAGCTCGCTCTCGGCGAAGCGCACCGTGTGCTCCGCGGAGGAGGAGTCGATGTAGGTGAAGGTCTCCTGCATGCCCACCGCGGCCTCGTGAAAGAAGGAGGCGAGGCTTTCGCGCTCGATGTCGGTGAGGGCGAGGAAGCGCTCGGTCCGCACGGCGCGGGCGGTGCCG
>JAZDLH010000131.1:0-6329 GCA_043802275.1 Planctomycetota bacterium | reverse complement strand
GCGGCCGCCGCGACCGTGGCCTTCGCCCGGGCCGCCAAGGCCGCAGGCGTGCTCCTCGAAAAGACCTCGAGCTACGAGGTCATGCCGGATGGCGCGGCTTCGCACTTCGTGGGTTACGCCGCCATCCTCTTTGTGCACCCCCCGGCAGAATCTTGAAAAATCCCCCTTGTCGCCCCTTCGTAACCGAAGACGGCGCAAGGCGTTCTTCCAGCGCGCTCTCCGCGCGATTCCGAAACTTATATTGCAAGGGGTTGACGGAGACAAACACAATATTCAGGGCGAAAAAAAGGAAGCGATCTTGTGCGCGGGCAGGCGTTACTTGCCTTTCGACAAGGCGTTACGGCATGATGCGCAATGTCCGCATGCGATTGAGCCTCACCTCGTTCGCCTCCTCGTCCTTGAGGTTGTTGACGATGAGGTCCTGAATACTTTTCAGCTCGTTAAAACGCTTGGGGCTTACGCGTTCCACCACGTCCCCAATGACAAAGAGAACATTCCGGGTCCCATCGGGATGATTGCCTTCCTTGTCATAGATCACCATCAGATCCATGGGCGCCATGAGGGGAAGGGATTCGACGACGTAATCGCATTGGGAGGGGGGCGTTGGGCTCTCTTCTTTTGCGCTTTGCTCCTCCCTCTCCACTACATAGGGGCAGCGGCAATACCGGGGGAATCGTTTGACGAGCTCCTCCTCATTCTTGGGAAACTCGCGCCAGATTTGATCCTTCTTGACGCAAACGTTGGAGATGAATTGCAGGTTCTTGACACATCGGACGTTTTGAAAGCCGCGTATATTCTGCTTCTGGGCGTACTGGTTGAGCGGGAAGAAAAACAAAACCAGTCCCGTGAGGAGCACCAGTTCCGAGAAGAAGGAATAGGGAGTCTTCCGGTCCGGGTCGACCAGGAAGGGCAGTTTGTCCTCGTGATAATGGGCAAAGAGGCCGAGCTGCCGGGCAAAGGTGATGACCGGAAATGCAAAGAAGCAGCCCGCGGCCACGCGGGCAACAAAGCCCCAAAAATAGCGCGGATCGCCGCTCGATAAGAGCTCGTTTGCCAGGGAATCGAACCGAAAGCCGAGATACACAAACAGCCCCGTACTGGCCAGAGCGATGCCGAAAAGATAGGTGTAATCCCAGGCCGTGTTCGAGATCGCCTTGAAGATGCTGGGAAAGTCGAAGACCTTGGAACCGCCATGGAGAGTTACGAGGAGCAGCCCCATCGGAGCGATCGGAAGGAGGAGGATCCAAAAGATGACCACCCACGGGTTGAACTTCCAAAAGCTATCCCCCGCACGCAGGAACCCCATATAGAGTCCCGGGCCGGTATAGAGGAAGAACCAGGTGGCCAAGGCCGCCAGGTTCCAGCGATGCCGCTCGCCCTGGACCACGGGAACGCTTCCCCCCCCTGCCGCGCTTACCCGGATGATCGAAAAGATAAAGGTGGACACCACGCCGGCCATGGACGTGAAAGAGAGAATCATAAAGATGATCACACCGCTCGCCGCGTGCTTCATCCCCGCGAGACCCCGCGCCCCCATGCGGAATAACATCTCGTCCCCGGCGAGGCGGATGACGGTATACAGAACAGGGATGCCCACGATAAAGAAGCAGATCACCCCCAGGGCCTGAACGGGATACAAGAGGGTGCGCAAGAGGGCCACGTGATAGGTGTCTTTTCTTCGCTGGTCCAAGTCATCCCAGGCCAGGTAGGTCCGCCGGTCGTCCACAAACGGCCGGAAGGTCGGTTCCGCTTGATCGTCGACCGTCACGCCCTCCTCTTTTTCCTCCCAGACGATGACGGTAACCGCGTTCCGACAGCGGGGGCAGGAAATGACCTTCCCCACGTTCTTGTCCGAGGTCTTGAGCACGGCCTGGCAATGGGGACATTTCGTGACGACTTGCTTGGCGATCTTTCCGGGAAAGGTGATATGGGCATTGCAGACCGGACAATGCCCCGTGTGCCCCTCCAGCGCCTTGGGGACGAAAAATTCCTCCCGGCAGACGGGGCATTGCATCTTTTGGCCGAGTGTTTCTTCGGGCATGAGTTCTTCCTTTATCCTTGTCCCTTTGGCGTCCGTCGGTTATGCAAGGATTCGAGGAAAGATATAGAATTAAGGAAAGAATAGGAAAAGCGGCCTGTCGCGTCAAGCAGGAAGATTCTTCATTTTCAATTTTCATGCGGCCCGCGGCAATAACGGGACTCTCCCCAATGGAGCGGCTCCGTTGCGACGAATGGCCGCTCATCGGAGGGAGGGAAGTTTTTCATTGACTTCCCAGTCGTATTTCCTAAACTGCCGGGTACACGCCTTTGGGGGATGAGGCGGCACCTCGTATGGGGGACGGGGAGCGCCGCTGTAAACCCGTTTCGCGCTCCAACGCGCCTGTCGTGGGAGATCCGGCCTTATGTCCGAAAAACGGTTCTATCGCCTGTGGCTACGGGGCGCCTTTCTCGGGGCGCTTTTCCTTGGCGGGACGCTCAGCGCCGGAGAGGCCGTCGACGTTGCCCTGGAAGAGAAGGCCACGTACTGGGAGCTCTTCTTTACGTACGGCCGGGAGATCAATCTCACCCTGGCGGGGCTGGCCTTTGTGGCCCTGTTCCTTTTTTTCTACCTCCTTCTCATCAGCCGCCGCAGCCTGACCGTGCCGGGCGCACTGCTTCAGGAGATGCTCGACGATATCGCCTCCGGCGACATCGAACGCGCTTCCCAGCGGGCCACGAAGAGCCGGTCGCTGTTGGGGCACGTGCTTCTCCCCGCCCTGCGGCTGCATGACCACCCCCTGGAGCGGCTCCACCCGGTCACCGAAGGCGCCGGCCGGCGCGCGGTGGGCTCTCTCCGGCAAAAGGCCGTCTACCTGGCCAACATCGGGGTGCTCTCGCCCATGCTGGGGCTCTTGGGCACGGTCCTGGGGATGATCACCGCCTTCCAGTCCTTTGCCACCGAGCTCGACATCAGCGCCAAGCAGGCGATGTTCACCGCCTCGATCGGCAAGGCGCTCATCACCACCGCGGTGGGCCTGATCGTGGGGATTCCCAGCATGGCGGCCTTTTATTTCGCCAGCGGCCGGATCAACCGCATCAGCGACGACCTGGAACTGGCGGCGGAAGACGTGATCGCTTCGTTGAGGGAATCCGCGTGAAATTCTCCCCGTCGGAAGAGATTCGGCCTGAATTCCAAATCACGCCGATGATCGATATCGTCTTTCTCCTCCTCATCTTTTTCGTGGTCACCTACGCCATGGCCCAGGTCGAGCAGGAGATCGGCATCACCCTCCCCCAGGCCGAAGCGGCGGAGGAAGCCTCGAGCCGCATCCACCAGATCGTGGTGAACATTGCCGCCGACGGCACCCTCTCCGTGAATCGCCAGGCCATGTCCCCCCAGGACCTCCTGGACCGCCTGGAGCGGCTCTACAACCTGGCGCCCGGAACCCCGCCCGTGGTCATCATCCGGGCCGACGAATCCTGCCGACACAAACACGTCGTCGCGGTCCTGGATGTCTGCGCCAAGGCGAAGATACGCCACATCTTCATCCATACGCGCGGCGAGGAGGCCGAGCATGTGGAATCCCCGTAACGGCCTCTGCCGGGGGAGACCCTGGCTGGCCGGGCTTCTCTGCGCTGCCCTGCTCGGGCCGGACGTCAGAGGTGGCCAAGGTCCTTCGAGCTCCCCCCGGGAACAGGTCTCTACCCAGCCGTCCGCGGGTGCCGCCGTCGACCCGTTCAGCGACGCCTCCGTTCAATTCGACTTCGCCTCCGGCCTCTTTTTGCGGGGACTCTACACCGACGCGGCCAAGGAATACGACGACTTCCTTCAGCAATTTCCCGCGGACCCCCGCGCGGCGGACGCCCTGCTCCACCTGGGGGAATCCCTCTTCGAATCGGGAGAGTTCGTCCGGGCGGAGGAGGCCTTCCAGCGTATGCTCCGCCTTTTCCCAAACAACCCGAACGCGTTGGGCGCGCAACTGCGCATTGGGTGCGCCCGCTTCGAGCGCAAGCAATACGAAGAGGCGATCGCGGCCTTCCAGCGCCTGACCTCCGCCCCGGCGCCCGCGGGGATCCTGTCGTCGACCTATTACTACCTCGGCCGATCCTTCCAGGAGATCCTCCGGCTTCCGGAAGCGCACGAGGCCCTCGCCCGCGCCCTGGAGGGCGGCGAGGGCATCCGCCCGCTCGCCTTGTATTCCCTGGGCGAGGTGGAATACGCCCTGGAGCGATACGCCGACGCCGAAGGGCGCTTTCGGAGGTTCTTCCAGGACTTCCCCGGACATCGCCTGGGGACCGCGACGGTGTTGCGCCTGGCCGAAACCCTGCGCGCGCAGGGGAAGCTTGACGAGGCGGCCCGTTTCTATTCGACCCTGGCCCAGTACCACCCGGAAACCTACGAAGGGCAACAGGCCTACCTGGGGCTGGGATGGGTCCAGATCGCCCAGGAGGACTTCGCCGCGGCCGAGGCCACCGCCCGAAAAGCCCTGGCGGTGAAGACCTCCCCCCTCGCGAGTTCTCTCCACTACCTCTTGGGCGTGGCGCTCTTGCGCGAGAAAAAATACGAGGCGGCCGAGGCGGAGTTCTCCCTCATCGTGGCCGGGCCCGATGTGACGCGCGCCGACCGCGACCGCATCTGGGCTCTCCTCGGGGCGGGGCGGACCGAGGAGGCTGTGCGCCAGGCCAACCTCTACCTCTCGAAATACCCGAACCAGGAGCCCGGCACGGCGTGGCATCTCCTCGGCATCATCAGCTTCCGCCAGGCCGATTACACGGCGGCCCTGGATTGCTTCCGGAAGGCGTGCAACGACCCCGCCACCCCCTACCGGGAGGAGGCCGCGTACCAGCTGACCCTCGCCTTCGAGCGCCTGGGCAGGGATGCGGAGGCGGCCACGTCCTATCGTTTCTTCGCCACCACCTTCCCCAAGAGCCCGCTCCTCCCGGCCGCGCTCCTGGGGCTCGGGAACGCAGAGATGCGCCAGAAAAATTTCCCCGCGGCGGTCGATGCCTACACCCGGCTCCCGGCCATCCCGGAAGCCACCGCCGCCCAGCGGGAGGAGGCCTGGTCCCAGCAGGCGGTGGCCCACTACGAGCTCCAGGACTACGACAAGATGGACGCCTGTTACCGGGCGATTGCAAGCGAGTTTCCCCGCAGCGCCGCCGCGCCCGAGGCGCTCTACTGGATCGCCTGGGGCGAGCAGCACCGCCAAAAATACGCCGAGGCGATCGAGGCGTACACCCGCTTTCTCCAAACCTATCCCGCCCATGCCCTCGCCGACCGGGTTCGGTACCGCCTGGGCATGACGTGCTACCAGGCCGGGCGGATCGACGAGGCCGCCGCCCGCTTCTACGAGATTCTGACCCGGTATCCGCAGATCGAGATCGGGCAGAACGAGCTTTTGTGGCTCGGCAGCCATTACATGCAGCGCGACAAGCTGGCCGAGGCCGTCACGATCTACGAGGCCCTGCTCCAGCGCCATCCCGGGTCCACCGTCCGGACGATGACGCTCTATTACCTCGCGGAGATCCAGCGCAAGCAGAAAAATTGGCCGGCCGCGATGGATACCTACCGCCAGCTCGCCAATGAAAAGGAGCCCCGGTACAAGGCCCTGGCGTATTTCGGCCTGGGGATCTGCCTCAGGGAAACCGGCCAATTCGACGAGGCCCGCGCGACGCTCGATAAGGCGGATCTTTCCGCCGACGACCCCCTGCGCGCCGCGCTCGACCTCCAATTCGGCCTGCTGGATGAGGCGCAAGGCAAGACCGACTCGGCCATGCGGGCCTTTCTGCGCGTCGGTCTTTTGTACGACGACCTGGACCTGTGCGGCCAGGCGCTCCTCGAGGCGGGGGCGCTGGCCGAGGCCAAGGGCGACCTGGCCAAGGCCGTGGCCTGTTACGAGGAGCTGACCGGCGCCAAGCCCAACAGCTACGGCGCCAAGTATGCCTCCCGGAGCCCCTGGTCCCAAAAGGCCGCGCTCCGTCTCGCGGAGCTCCGGGCGCCCCGGCCGCCGGAGTCCACACCCTGACGGCCTCGCCGCCCCTTGTCCGGTGGACCGTTCCGCCCTTGCGGGAAGAGGTTTGGCATGCGCGTCACGCTCCCGTCACCCATCGCGAAAAGCCCGGTCCTCCCCCCCATCCGCCGGGCTTCTTACCGGTACGGCGTGGAAGCCGGAACGGCTTTTGTGGCGGCGTGCGCCGTCCTCGGCCTCTTGCTCTTTCTCTCGACCGTGGTCTATGTATTCGACCTGGGAGCCTTGCAGCAGGAGATCGGCCGCCTCTGCAGCGTGGAGGGGCTCAGCTCCATGGACATGGGGAAGGGCCGCTATGCCACCGAGCCCGTGATCAGCGCC
>JAZDLH010000130.1:0-5190 GCA_043802275.1 Planctomycetota bacterium | reverse complement strand
CGTACAAGAAGTGCCTTCCGCGCACGGAAAATCCCACGGGGCGCGCCTCCACGGGCACGCTCCTTCTTCGCCGGACCTTCTCCTCCACCCACAGCGCCTCGATCATGGCCGTCTCCTTTCCTGGCCTCGCCCCGCGCGGGGCTTGTCCTCGCCACTGCCGGCGCGCGCGACGATCCGCCTCTATAAGATGCGGCCCAAACCCGCATCCCGCCTTGCCGGAACAAACGTTCGCGTCGGTTCCTCGACGGGCGCTACACTCCCGGGGAAGGCGGCGTCGGTTCCCAGTCGCCGCACTCGGCGCATTGGGCCGGCACCGCCTCATTGCGCCGCTCACAGGCGTGGACCGCGACCCGCGTCTTTCGGCCGCCGCAGCAGGCCCTCGTCTCCTCGCGGAGCACGCCCCCCGCGGAAGCGGCACCCGGCCATCCGCGCCGCGCGGAGCTTCTTCGCGGAGGCGCGGGCGCGCGCCTGGCCGAAGAGGAAGGCCCGGAAGGCGGGGTCCTTCCGGCAGGCGGCGCATTGCTTTGGATTCGTGGCGAGGCCGAAGCGCTCGCACCAGGCGGTCTCGCGGCAATCCCCGCCTTGCCGCGCCGCGAGATGCTCCTCCAGCCGCGCGCGGAAGGGGGCGTCCCTCCGGCAGCGGCCGCAGAGCCGCCCCGCGCGGTCGAGGTTCACGGCAAAGCGCCCGCACCACGCGCAGTCCGGATTTTCCGGGGAGGGGTCGAGAAAATCCGGGCAGGCCATGGCATCCTCGCATAAAGGCTCCGCCTCCCGGTCTCCGCGCGGGGGAGGCGCTTCGCCGGAAAGGCGCGGCCCGGCCGGGCAATGGAGGAAAGGGCCTCCCTCGGCCGCTCAGCTCACCACGCACACGCCGTTGGCGAGGAAGCCGCTCTCGAGGCCTTCGCACCCCGGCGCGAAGCAGTAGTTCGGGCTCCAGGCGGAGTCCTCCGGTCGGCAGGCCTCGCCGTAGTCGGTCATGAAGTTGCCGCTCGGCCCCTGCTCGATCGACCAGGCGACGATCCAGGGGCCGGAGAGGTGGAGCATGATGTGCGTGAAGGCGTTGATGTGATACTCCCACACGCAGTCCGACACGTGCGAGACCGTGAACACGCCGTTGCAGATGCCGGCCGTACAGATGTCCGGGATGCCGGAGAGGGAGACGGTATAGGTCTCCCGGACCGGGTCGTTGCAGTCGCAGTAACTGCATAAGGGGTGCGGTCCGGTACAGCCTCCGCCGCCGCCGCCGGAGCCGCTTCCACCGTGGGGGCAGCGGATGGGCCAGAGGATGGCCTCGCCGCCGGCCGAGCGCACGGTGAGGGCGTTTTCCTCCCCTTCCACGGGCGCCGCGGGCGAGAGAACCCAGGCGCCGCCGGCCGAGCGCACCGCGATGCCGTTCCCGCCCGGCGCGATATCCGCCGGATTGCATACGGGTTTGAGGATCCAGGCCCCGCACGTGCGGACCGCATAGGCGTTTTCGCCGGGCTGGTATTCCATCTTAAGGAGCTCCTTCAACCGATGAGAACCGCGCGGGGGAAGGGGAGAAGCGTCTCGGATTCGTCGCCGGCGTTCACCACCTGGCACCCGTTCTCCTCGTACAGGCGCTGCGCGCGCCGGAGGGCCCGGATGAGCGGCTCCTTCCCATGGCGCAGGGGGTCGGGCGTGCCCCGGCCGTAGAAATGCGCGGCTTGGCCCGGGGGATAGACGAGGTCGCATCCCGCCACGGCCACGAGCCCGGCCGCCTTCTCCCCGGCCAGGCGGTTCAGGAGGTCGTAGAGGGCGTTAAGAAGCATGGTGCCCGACCCGAGGCCCTGGTAGGCGAAGCGCGGTTCGGGCAACGTTCCGCCGAAGCCCTCCATGCGGGCGGCCTCCTCAGGCGCGGGGAACTTCGGGCCCCGGAAGTCGTCGGAACGGTACCACTGGAAGACCGCCTCGGGCGCCACGGCCCAGGCGTTGTTGATGGCGCAGACGCGAAAGCCCTGTTGCAGGGCCTTGGCGCCGAAGCGCTCCCACCAGGCCTCGATGCGCGGCCCGGAGCCGATGAGGAGGTATTGTCGCGCGAAGGGCATGTTCGATGACTCCTTGTCCCAGGGGATCTTCCAACCGAGCCGTGCCGAAGGGCGCGGCGCGCATGCCCGCCCTGCGGGCCGGGACGCTCCCGCCGCTTGAAGAAGAGGGGCCGCCTTGGGCTTTAGACCGAGTCCACGGCCCAGGCGTAGAAGGTCGCTCCCCACGGGCTCCCGGCGAAGGACTGCTCCTGCACCTCGTACCGGCCTTCCCCGCCCGCGCTATCCACGATGGAGACGTACTTCACGTTGCGGTGCGAGGGGACGAAGACCCACTGGTAGTTGAAATTGAGGTAGACCGTGCCGGTCTCGCCCGACATCGGGTGCACGTCGAAGGGGTCGTAAGCCGTGAAGCTCGCCCCGAAGGTGGAGCCGTTTTTGTCCGTCTGGATCACGACCGCCGGGCCGTACTGGCTGGAGACGCCCGAGAGGACCTCGACCTCCCGGACCGGGAAGAGGGTCTCGATCGTGGCGGTCTGGCAGGCGGTGGCGCAGCCGGTCTCGTCCGAGGACTCGCAGGCCCAGCCCTCGCAGGAGGTCTCGCACCCGGTCTCGCACCCGGTCTCGCACGCGGTTTCGCAGCCCGAGCCGCAGCCGGTCTCCCCGGCGGAGCGGCAGGAGAGCTGGCAGGTCGACTGGCAGGAGAGCTCGCACGTGGCGGTGCAGGAGAGCTGGCAGGCCTCCTCGCAGGTCGTCTCGCAGGTCCAGGCGCAGGAGGTCTCCTCCCCCGCCGTGCAGGAGAGCTCGCACGAGGCCGACTCGCAGCCCGTGCTTTCGCACGCGTGCTCGCAGCCCGTGGCGCAGCCCGCCCAGGTGGGGAGCTCGAGCGTGAGCCGGATCCGATCCATGCGGCCGCGGGCGAGACGGGCCGGCAGGTGGTCGACGGCGGCCACGCGCCCGGTCTGGGCGGGCGAGAGGAGATCGGTCCGGTCGAAGGCAACCGCGTCCCCGCGCTGGAGGGCCAATCCCGCGAGGAAGGTGCCGAGGCTCACGCGGCGATAGCGGTGCCTCCGGCGCCTGAGCCACCACTCCGCCGCGAGGCGCACCTCGTGCCGCCCGCCGTAGGCCCAGAACTCGATCGTGCGCGGGTGCGCGCCGTGGAGCGCCTCGGCCTCCGCATCCGAGACGGTGAGCGCGGCCGGCGCGCCGCGGTGGGTGTATCGCGCCACGAGTGAGGTGACGATCTCCGTGTCGCTCTCCTCCAGCCGGACGCTCCCCTCTTCGATGCGCCCGGCGTCGAGCGTATCCAGGGCCGGGCCGGCGTCGTTCCGAAGGACGATCGGCCGGACCCTGCCCTCCTCCCAGGCGAGCGCGAGGCACGCCTGGAAGGCGAGGTCCGCCGCCACGGCGAGCGCGGGCCCGGGCCGGTCGAGCGCAAAGGCGAACTCCCGGCCCGCCGAGGCCGCGGCCGCGGCCTCGAAGGCCGGGGCGTCGATCTCGTCGTCCCCCAGGCCTCCTTGCGTCCGCAACAGGTGCTCGATCACCCCGGCGGGGTTCGTGATCAGCGACCCCTCGCCGTCCGTGCATCCGCGAAGCGACACGAAGAGGTCGTGCCCCAGGAACTCCTCCTGGGGGAGGGTGAGGGGCAAGCGCCTCAGCTTGATCGTGGCCACGGCGTGGCCGAGCGCGGGGAAGGTGTCCGCGTCGTTCGGGCGGATCGTGTAATACTGCGGGGGGAGCGTCACGTATCCCTCCTCCTCCTTGACGAAGACCTCGCCGTCGGAGCGGACCTCCGGCCGGACGATGCCCCACCCCTCGACCGCGTCCACGGCCTCTACAGGGTGGTCGGCCGCGATGTAGACGTATTCGTCGAGGACCTCGGTCACGCGCTCGCCCGCGGGGTGCACGCCGCCGACGGTGGCGATCTCGAAGTCCACCCCCGGCCCGAGAATGGCCGCGTTCCCGTCGGGCCCGAGGAAGGGGGCGTTCACGATGAGCGCGTTCGTGGCGGCCACGGAGTAGAGGATGTGCCGCATCTGCTCCCGCCCGCCGAGGGTGAGCCTCAGGAAGAGCCCGGCGTACTCGTTGTCGGTCGCGGCGAGGAGGCTCGCGGCGCGAAGGACCAGATACTTCCCGGAGGAAACGGCCGTGGTGCCGCTCTCGATCCCGCAGGCGCGCGCGGTGACGGCGAAGGCGTTGCCGGAGAAGGAGCCCTCGATCTCTTCCGAGCCGATGCGGAGGCGCACGGGCCCGGCGGGGAAGCGGCTCGCGTCCTTGACGAAAAGCGCAGCGTCGGACGCGGTCGCGCGCCGCGCGAGCACGGTCTCGGCCCCGCCGGCCGCGAGGAGCGCCCGCACCCGGTGCGGCCGTCCGTAGACGAGGGGGAGCATCTTCCCCTCGTCCCCGTCGCGGAGCTTGGGAAAGAGCTCGCGGCTCGCAAGGGTGCCGCAGGGCCGGTTTTGAAAGAGGACCGAGAGGTCCGCGAGCGGGAGCGCGATCCGCGCGAGCGCCTCCTCCCAAAGGGGCGCCGCGCCCGCCACGCCCGCGAAGAGCGGCACAAGGTCGCTCTCCCCGAGGCCCCGGAAGTGCTGGAGGATCGTCACGCGCTTCCCGGCGAATCCGGGGTCTTTCAGGTACCCGCGAAGGACATGGTCCGCGTCGGCGAGCGTCACGTGCGCGGAGCTCCCGGGGGAGAGGCGCCCCTCGTCCAGGGCCGCCCGGAGCGGGCCCCAGTCGAGGACGCGCGCCTCGGCCGACACCGGCTCGGCCAGGGCCGCGTCGGCGTAGTACTTCGTCCCGACTTCGCCGCCGAATTCGATCTTCAGGACGCCCACCGGCCGCGGCGCGGCGCTGTCCTTGGCCGCGAGGACGGCGGAGGTAAGGGTTCGCATGGCATCTCCTCTTTTCCTGCGGGAAAAAACATGGGAAAAACGACCCCCGCGATTCGCCGGGGATTTGAAAACGCTAAGTTCCGGATGAGCTGCCGCCGATCTGCCGGCCGCATGAAACCGCGCTTTGAACGGCGAAGCCGGCCTCGCTGTCGAGAGATGGGAAAAGCTCGGCCTATGCCCGTGTTGGGCGGATTTCTCTTTCGGCGCGCGAAGAACCTGCCCCGCGAAGATCCGGTCCGGGTCCGCGACCCGGTCGCGGTTCACGGACAGGAGAGACGCAAGGCTCACGCCCAGCT
>JAZDLH010000129.1:0-2944 GCA_043802275.1 Planctomycetota bacterium | reverse complement strand
GGGGAAGCTCAGACTCGCTTCGGATGCGGGTCCTCCATCCTCGGAAAATCCGCCAGCGCCGTTCCCCGCTATCGTGGCGATGGTTCCCGATGGGTCCACCTTCCGGACCCGGCTACTGCCGGCGTCCGCGAAATAGAGGTTGCCCGCGATATCCACGAAGATTCCTGTGGGAAGGCTCAGGCTGGCGGAGGTCGCCGGCCCCCCATCCCCGATGCCCCTCGCCGCCACGGTCGTGATGTCCCCCGGCGCTGCGCCTGCTGAAGGGATGCACAAGATTAGGCTGGGCGCAAACCCTAAGAGGCAGGTCAGGATCCATTTTGAGCAGCTCTTTTTCATCATGATGGGAATCACCTTCCGAAACGGGGTCGCTTTATTGAGTCCGGCAAAGATGGCATGAAGATAAGCAAACCTGCCCTTCGCACGGGCGTAAACGCCCGCGCTACCCACAGACCAAGCCCGCTAAAGCGGGCTCTTTGGGGATGGGGATGGATATGCTTCTCCAAACGACTCGTCTTTAGCCCGGTTCACCGGGCTTTGACCGGTATAGCAAGGCGATTCATCGTCTTGTGATGAGACGGAGCCCGTATTGTCATGCCGTTCCTCTATATCTTCTTCTTATCGGTCGAGCATCCCAGACCCTTTGCAGTGAATTCAGCTCATATCCCCATGATGTTGTAGCCGGCGTCCACGTGCAGGATCTCGCCGGTGACGCCGCTCCCCATGCCGCTCAACAGGAAGAGCGCGGCCGTGGCCACTTCGTCGTGGGTGATGTTGCGGCCCAGGGGGGCGTGCTCCCGGTGGTGCTGGAGCATGTCCACGAAGCCGTGGACGCCGCGCGCCGCCAGGGTGTTCAGAGGTCCGGCGGATATGGCGTTGACCCGGATGTTCCGCTCCCCCAGTTCGCCCGCGAGCTGGCGGACGGCGTGTTCCAGCGCGGCCTTGGCGCTGCCCATGACGTTGTAGCCCCGGATGACGCGCTCGGCGGCCACGTAGGTGAGCGTGAGGGCGCTGCCCCCTTCCGTCATCAGCGGGGCGATGCCTTGCATCATCCGGGTGAAGGAGTAGGCGCTCACATCCATGGCGATCCGGAAGGCGTCCCGTGAGGTGTCGAGGAACAGGCCGTTCAGGGCCTCCCGGGGGGCGAAGGCCATGGCGTGCACGAAGAGATCGAGCCGCCCGAAGGCCGCGGTGCAGGACCGGAAAAGGCTTCGAGTGAGCTTTCGTCCGAGGCATCGCACCGGAAGTGATGGGTGCCGTCCCAGCCGTCCTCCTCGACCAGTTTCCGGACCGCCTCCTCCTCGCGTTCGTTCAGGTGGGATATGGCCAGCGCCGCGCCGGCCTCCCGGAGCCGCCGGGCGATGGACCAGGCGATGCTCCGCTTGTTGGCGATGTTGGCGATGAGGGCGACCTTGCCGGTCAGATCGATGGCGTACATCGGGGATCCTTTCGTGAGCCTGCACTCGCGCATGGCTCGCGGCCCCCTTCCTCGGGAAGGGGGTATTTTTTTATTGACTTTTCATGCGCGGCGCATACTATGTAGGAAGATCGCGCCTGTGTCAAGAGGTTTCTACCCACTCACTGGCAAGGAGGGGAAGGATGAGGGGCATCCTGGTCGGGATGGGAGGACGGGCCCAGAGCTGGATCCAGGTCTGCGGACGTCACGCCGAGGTTGAGCTCGTGGCCTACGCCGAGCCCGTGGACGCCACCCGGAACGGCCTGGCCGAGAAACTCGGTTTGCCGTCCGCGCGTCTTTTCGCCTCCATCGGGCAGGCTATCGAGGCGGTGGATGCCGATTTCGTCCTGGACGTGACGCCGCCGGCGGCCCACGAGTCGGTGGCGACGCAGGCGTTTTCGGCCGGGCTTCACGTAATCGGTGAAAAACCGCTCAGCGACGACTTCGAGGCCGCGTAGATTCCATACAAGCGACGCATTTGCCGTTCTGAGTCATACCACCATCCTAAGGAGGGAATCCCTTGCAACTCCTCAAAGAGCTCTGTGAGACCCCCGGCATCCCCGGCCGGGAGGAGAAGCTGCGCGCAATTGTACGAAGAGAGCTCGAGGGACGGGTCGACGAGATGCGGGTGGACGCGCTCGGGAACTTGATCTGCGTCAAGCGAGCCGCCGGAAAGAAAAAGCTGATGATCGCCGCCCACATGGACGAGATCGGCTTCGTCGTGTCGCACGTGGATGACAAGGGATTTCTCCGTCTCGTGCCGCTGGGAGGCCACGACCCCCGGAACATGGTCGCCCAGCGGGTGACCGTGCAGGGCCGGGAAGACCTGACCGGGGTGCTCTACCCCGGGCAGAAGCCCACCCACCTGTTGACGGACGAGGAACGGAAGCAGCAGCCCAAGGTGGCCGATTTTTTCGTGGACGTGGGGCTGCCCGGACCCAGGGTCAAGGATCTGGTGCCGATCGGGAGCCCTGTCACCATGTCGCGCGATTTCGCGGAGATCGGGGACTCGGTGTCGTGCAAGGCGATGGACGACCGACTTGCCGTCTACATCATGATCCGGGCCATGCAGGAGGCCCGGCGATTCGCCTTCGAGACCTACGCCGTGGCCACCTCGCAGGAGGAGGTCGGCCTGAGGGGGGCTCTGGCGAGCGCCTACGGGGTGGACCCGGACGTTGGCGTGGCCCTCGATGTCACCCTGGCGGTGGACATCCCGGGCGTTCCGGACCACGAACGGGTCACGCAACTGGGGGGCGGCACGGCGATCAAGCTGCTCGATTCCTCCCATATCGCCCATCCCGGCCTGCTCGAGTGCTTCCGATCCCTGGCGGAGAAGAGAGGCATCAAATACCAGTGGGAGATCCTGCCCCGCGGCGGGACCGATGCCGGCGCGATGCAGCAGATCCGGTCCGGGGTCCCCGCAATCACCCTCTCCACGCCCACCCGGTACGTCCACACGGTGATGGAGATGGCCCACCGGGCGGACATCCA
>JAZDLH010000128.1:0-21829 GCA_043802275.1 Planctomycetota bacterium | reverse complement strand
GAATTTCGCCCCCTCGGCTCCCAAGCCGGCGTGGAGAGACCGGCCGCGTCCCGGGGATCGCCCGGGCCAGCCCCCGAGAGCGAGGCGTTACTCCGTGCCGCGCCGGAAGATCCGGCGAAGACATGGCTCGTGCCGGCCTTGTCTGCGGCGGGGCGGCTCCAGTCCTTGGAAGCCGAGGCCGCCATGAAAGCCGTGGACAAAACGGAGAATATCTCCATCAGTTGCCAGGTGCAACTACTGGTGAAGCGACCGGGCGCCTTGCGCCTATCCGCCACCAAGGGCTTGGGCACCGAGATCTTCGACGTATCCCTCGTGAACGATTCGATCGATATCTGGCTTCCCCGGAAGCGCACGTTCTATCGCGGCTATTTGCGCGAACTGGGGGAGGATTCCTTGAATTTTCATCCGGAGGAGATCATCGGGCAGATCCTTCTTCCATCGGAACGCCTCTTGGCGAATCCGTGGATCATCGAATCCCAAGAAAAGGCGTCGGTCACCCTGATCGAGCAAAGCGAGGGGGTGCGCCGGAACCGGCTCAAGATCGAGCGGTCCACCGGCGCCCTGCTTGAGCGGGAGATTCTGAATGCGGACGGATCCTGGGTCGTGCGCGTCTCTTACAGCCGGCACAAGCCCCTGCCCGGCGGTCCGCCGGAGGAGCCCTTCCCCATGCGCTTCGAAATCCAATTCCCCGGCGATCGACGGGATCTCCTGCTCGTCCTGCGGAAGATCACACCCAATCCCGTCTTGCAGCCGTCGGACTTCTGGCTCCCGGTGCCGGAGGCGGATGTGCGCGTGAAGCCCCTGGAGCGCGACAATCGAGACGAGGCGGGCGAGGCGCTCCGCGAAGTCCTGGCCGATGACGGGGAGCCCGCCCAATGATGCAGCGAATCCTCGCCGCCTGCGGACACGTCGCCTACACGCATTATCGGGTCGTGATCCTGGCCGCCCTCGCGGTCACGATCCTTTCGCTCGTGCCGCCACTCTATTTCGGCACGGAATTTTCCGCTTCCGTGGGCAATCTCATGCCCGAGTTCCATCCTTCGAGCAACGCCTTCAACCGGGCGCTGGTGGATTTCGGCACGGCGGACGAGGTCTTCGTGATCTTTCGGATCCGGAGGAGCGAGGACATAAGCGCTGTGGGGGACCATGTGATCCGCCTCACGGAATCCATGCGCGCCCATACGGAGATGGAGGACGCCTATTGCCGATACGTCCGCCCCGAAGACCGCGGGTTCCTCGAAAAGGAGCTCCTGTCGCGCGGCCTTTTGTACCTGCCGCCCGAGGGCATCGAGGCGGTCCGAAAGGCCCTGGAGGATGAAAACCTCATCCGGAGCGTCAGGCGGACCGCCCATCAGCTCTTTGCGGCCGAGGTCCCGACGGACAAGGCCCATCTTCTCCTCTTCCGGAACCTCGGGCTGGAAGCGGTCTTTCGCAAGTACATGCTGCAAACCTTCGAGCAGGTCGGCGAGGGAAAGGAAAACACGCTTCTCCTGGCGCTTCCGGATGCGCAATTCCACGACACCTTGATTCTTTTAGCGGCCCAGCCGCGAAGCCCCGCGCAGCGGCTGGAGTATTCCCGGCGGATCATGGCCGAAGTCCGCGCGATGACAGAGGCGGCCCTGCAAGAGATGCCCCCGGCCCTGCGCTCGGGCGTCCGGGTCGAGTATGCGGGCGGCTACGAGGTGGCGGTCCGCTATACCCGGCACATTCAATCCAGCCTCTACTCCACACTCGTCACGAGCCTGATCGGGGTGTTGCTCCTTTTCGGCTATTGCTACCGGCGCTACGGCGTGATCTTTTACGTGGGGATCCCGCTCGTGATGATCGTCTGCTGGACCCTGGGGATCGGGTGGCTCATCTTCGGAAAGCTCAACGCCATCAGCTGCGCCTTTGCCGCCGTGCTCGTGGGCCTCGGCGTGGACTATGCCATCCACATCTACAACCGCTACGTGGAGGAGCGCGGCCGGGGAGAAGCCGTGGAACGGAGCTTCGTCATTGCCCTCGAGCAGACCGGGTATGGCGTCCTCGTCGGCATGCTCACCACGGCCTTTTCTTTTTTCGCGCTGATGGCCACCCGCTTTCGCGGATTGTCGGAGTTCGGGATCCTGGCCGGGATCGGCATCGCCCTGGCGGTCCCAGCCATGGTCTTTGTCCTGCCCGCGCTGGTGGTCTGGCGCTCCAAGCATGGGTATGGCGAGCATCCCCGCGCCCTTCGCTCTATCACCTTTGGCCTGCCCCGACTGGCCGACTGGGTCGAAAAGCGTCCGGGCCTGTTGGCCTCGCTCGGCCTGCTCCTGGCCCTGGCCGCAGGCGGATACCTCCTCTGGGGCCGGAACTCCCGTCGGTTTGACGAGCGGCTGGCGAGCCTGCGGCCCAACGACGACCGGGTCTTCGTCCTCGGGCGGGAGATCGCCGAGCGCTTCACCCGAAAGAGCCCCGCGCGCCAGCTGCTCCTCGTGACGGGCGAGACGGAGTCCGAAGTCTTGAACGAGGCGGATGCGATCGGGGCCCAATTGACGGTGCTGAAAGAGGAAGGCTACATCAAGGACTACGAAATCCTGACCCAGTATCTCCCCTCCCCCCGCACGCAAGAGGAGCGGAAAAAGGAGATGGGGCGGATCGACTTTCGAGCGGCTCATGCCGTGCTGTGCAAGGCCCTCGACGAGGCGGGATTGGCCCAGGAATATTTTGGGCAGATCCTGGATTTTCTGATGCGTCACGACGCCTTGGCCCACGGCGATGACGTGATCCTCCCCGGCGATTTCCGGGATACCCCGGTCTGGCATCTCTTGCATCGGATGGTGAGTCCGCACAAGGTCGAATACCGGGTGGATCGGAAGCGCTCCCCCAACCTTACGGAAGCCTTCGCCGAGGGTGAAACGCTGGTGCTGGCCGACATTCCGACCTCGCGGGGCGGATGGCGTTATTTTGTCGAAGGCGCTCCGGTCACCCGGTCCGGCCTCGATTATCTCGCGGGACGGGGAATCGACCGGTTTTACGCGGGCCCGGCGGATCCGAAGGCTTCCCCGCCAGGCGCCCGTTTCCTTTCGACCGAAGATGTGCGCCGGCTGGATCTGGAGGATACGCCCCTCGTGTTTACCGCGCCGGTGCGTTTGGCCGACGGGCAACCCGTCATCCGCGAGGGCATGGCCGTCAGCCGCGAGCTCTTCCGTTTTTTCCAGGAAAACGACTGCCGGTCCGTCATCTGTTACGGCAAGGGATGGAGCCTCCTCGGGTACATCAACCCGCCGGGCTCGGAATTGAACGGGGAACAGATCGAGCTATCGGAGCAGTGGATCCGCGCCATCCGGAGTCGTCTTCATCTTCCCCTCACCGGCTCCGATCCAAAAGGCTTCCGCCGGACGGTGACGCTCACCGGCACCATGGTGGTGGCGCACGATCTGGCCTCCATGGTCAAGGAAGATTTTTTGCGAATCTCCTTGTGTGTGGCGGCCATTTCCACCCTGATACTCATCCTTTGCTACCGGGACGTGCGCAAGGTCTTGTTCACGATCTTCCCGATCGCGCTCGCGATCTTGTATCTTCTCGGCATCATGAGTTTCTTTCGCATCTATTTCAATTTCATCAACATCCTCGTCATCCCCGTCGTGATCGGCCTGGGGATGGATAACGGGATCCATCTCGTCCAGCGGTTTTATGAAGAAACCCAAGAGCGGATCCGCCCGATCATCATCGACACGGGACGGGCCATCGTCATCACCAATCTGACCAGCATGGTCGGGTTCGGCTCCTTGTGGGTGGGGAGTTACAAGGGCCTGACGAGCATGGGCAAGCTGTCGGTCTTGGGGCTGTCCCTCTCCTTGCTCTCCGCGCTCATTCTCTTGCCTCCGGTCATGATCCTTTTGCATCGTCGCCGCCGGGAGGCGTCCTCCCAGGGTCCGGGCGACGGATCCGCTTCCCCTTAAGACGCCCTTGGCGCCAGGATTTTGGAGGATGGTGGCTGTAGCGAAAGTTTTTCCTGCCCTTTCCCCGCCCTTGGGCCGGATCGGTCTTCCAGGGGGTGCTTGGGCATGGACAAGCAGGACGGCTATCGGTATGATACAAAAAAGGAAGAGCGACTTTTAGCAGAGGCATGAAAGGGTGTTTATGACGCAGGAACGGCGATGGATGGCGGTTGCCGCCTTTCTTGTCCTGGTCAACGCCGTTGGCGCCGGAGAGAACGAGCCTGCCCAGCCGCTGGATGCCTACCCCGGGAAATGTCTTTCGCAGCCGCCGGCGGAAGGCGCGCGTACCCTTTCGGATGCGGAGGTGGACGCCCGCCTCACCGATCTCTTCAACCGGTACAAGGAATTGAAGTGCATCGCGGCCGATGTGGTCCAGACCAAGACCGGCGGGCCCTTCCGGCGACCGGTCCAGAAGAGCGGAACCTTGAAGGTTCGGATGCCCGACCGCCTGCTTTTGGACATGTCCGCCGACGGCCTCCGGATCCTCTGCGACGGCCGGCACGCCTGGATCGAGGATACGGACCTCGGGGACGTCGAGCGGTGGGATATGAAGGCCTTGGACGCCGAAGGCGGGAAGGATTTCCATGCGGCCGGAGCCCTCTTCCGGGTGGATGCCCAGAGCCCGGAAGAGCTGCGTAAGGAATACCGGATCGTAGGTCTGCAACAAGAAGGGGGCGTGGTATTCATCCTCACCCCGATCCCTGCGACCGTCCGCCCCCCCCTCTCCGAGATCCGCATCACGCTCCCCGACGGCTCCGTCGTCCCGAGCGAAGTCCGTACCACGCAATCCGTGGAGGGGCCGTCGGAAAGGCCTCCTTCGGTGACGACGCTTGCGCTCTCCTCCGTGCAGACGAATCTCGAAGGGCTGCCTTCCTTTCCGGAGGACCTCTTCGTTTTTCCCCTGCAAGAAGGGATCGAGGTGCGGGACATGAGCGCGCCCGGCGGGCTGAAACCCCTCTCGTACGAAGAGCTGATCCGGGAACGCCGAGAACCGCAAAAGGGGACAGAAACAGAAATGCCGTGAGAGGAGAATGAAGCCATGCCCGAGATGAAAAGCGACGGTTATGTCCGCGTGGACGCGTACGGCATCCTCGACGGTCGATCCAGGGATGCGCTTGAATTCCAGGCAATCCTCGACCGCGACAAAGGGGAGATCGACACGCATTACATCATCGATCTCACCGAGGCGCAATACATCAACTCCAATACCATGGGGCTCATGGTGCGGTTCCTGAGCGCGGTGCAGGCCCAGGGCTATCGCCTGGTCCTCCTGGTCCGGGAGGGCTCCATACGAAACGTACTCACCATGACGGGGCTCGCCGAGCTCATGCCGGTGGTGGCGAGCCGGGAGGAGGCGCGCGCCATTCTCGGCCTTCCCGCCAAGCCGGGCCTGCCGCTGGCCCGCGACGTGAATTACACCCGCCTGAGCTCGGAGATCGAGCAGATCATCCTGGGCGGAGAGAAGGTCGCCGCGGAAATCCGCAGCCAGGACAGCGAGCTCAACAAGCTCCTGGGCGGAGCGGCCAGTACCTGACGGTCTTCCCACGGCCGGGATCCGTTCCTTATCTTTTCGAGGAGGCCCAAGCCAGCCTCCCGCCGGCGAGGAAGAGGCGGACGGCCTCTTCGGTCGTTTGGCAAAGATACGTGGAGGCGTTCGCCAGGGCATCCGCCAGGGCGACCGGCCCGGGACAGATGCTCAAGGCGGCGACGAACCCCGCCTCGCGCAAGGCGGCTGCCTCGCACGCGACGCTGCCGGCCAATACGATGCAGGGGACACCCTGCCGACGGGCGAGAGCGGCCACGGCCGCGGGCGCCTTGCCAAAGGCGGTCTGGCTGTCGAGACGACCCTCGGCGGTGATCGCCAGGTCGGCGCCTTCCAGGTGCTCGGACAGGCCCACGAGCGCAAGCACCGTATCGGCGCCCCTTGTGAGCTTCGCCCCCAGGAACGCAACCAGCCCCGCCCCGAGCCCACCGGCCGCGCCGCCACCCGGAAGCGGGCGCACGCGGATGCCCAAGTCACTCTCGATCCGGTCGGCGAGATGCGCCAGGCCCGCTTCGAGCGCCTCCACCCCCTCGACCGAAGCCCCCTTCTGGGGCGCATACACCCTGGTTGCGCCGGTGGGGCCGAGGAGAGGATTTTCCACGTCGCATGCCACCCGGATGTCCGATTCCCGGATGCGGGGATCGAGCCCGGAGAGGTCGAGCTTCTCGATCTCTCGAAGCGTGCAGCCGACCGGGAGGAAGGCTTGACCATGGCGGTTTAAGAAACGCGCGCCCAGAACGGCGGCCATCCCCGCCCCCCCATCGTTCGTGGCGCTGCCCCCGATGCCGAGCAAAAATATCCTCGCCCCATGGTCGAGCGCCGTCCGGATGAGTTCTCCCGTTCCGCGCGTGGTTGTGACGGCGGGGTCGCGCTTGTCTTCCGGCACGAGGGCCAGCCCGCTGGCGGAGGCCATTTCCAGCACGGCTGTTCTCCCATCGGGGAGGAGCGCGTATTCCGCGGCCACCTCCCCACCGAGGGGGCCGGTCACCCGCTCATTTCGCCGGTCGCCCCCCAAGGCTTTGAGCAGAACCTCCACCAGGCCGTCCCCGCCGTCCGAGACTGGGATGGCGCGTATTTCCGCCTCCGCGCAAGCTGCCCGGCACCCCTTTTCCATGGCCGCGGCCGCTTTGATGGCCGAAAGGCTCCCCTTCAGGGCATTTGGCGCCAGGACGATCTTCATAGGGGCCATGCCGTCACCCGTTCTGGAGGAAGAGAACCCCCCGCCGCGCCTTGGCCGGCCGAGGTTCGGTCTCTTCCCTCTTGGGCGGCCTTACAGTAGGTAGAGCACGAGGGCCGTGACAACGCCCACGAGCAATTCCACGGTGGCCAGGGTTTTTACATTCAATCGCGGCAGGACCCGGCGGACCATGGGCTCCACCCGGCTTAAGAAAACCAGGCACACTGCGCCGTCCAAGAACAGGAGCACGCTAAGAATCAGTCCGACAATTTTTCCGATGCTCACGGTTTCGCTCCTTGTGATGACGACCTGCGTACCATTTTACGGATATCGGGCTTCAATGCGAGCTTTTAGATTGCCGCGGCACTGGGCCAGGGGCATGTTGCAGACCGTCTCGGGCCAGGGGGGGGAAATCATGTCCCGCTCAAATGAGGCCAGGCGCGAAGCGATTTTCGGGTCCGCGAGGTCCGCCAGCGTTAGGGCCGCCCCGTAGCGGATGTCCGGCCGCGGATGGAGGAGGAGGGGCTCGATCGCCTCGCGGGCCCCGGGAAGGCGGAGCGCCGTTAGGGTCTGGCAGGCTTCGACGACGCAATCCCCTTCCGCGATGCGCTGCCTTAGAAATTCCCCCACCTCTCCGTCGCTACACCCGGCATCCCGGATACAGACCTGCACGATGAGCGAGCGCGCGTCGCGTCTGTGCTCCTTCTCGTAGTGGCGCATGAGCATCCCCGCGAGGCGTTTTTGCTCTTCCGGCCGGCCCCCCTCCCCCGCTTGGAGCGCCCTCCGGGCCAATGCCCGAAGGGCGAGTTCCTTGTCGTCCTGGTAAAAGCCTCTGAGCCTTCGCTCGCATGCGGTTAGGGAGAGTGCCTCGTACCGGGAAAGATACGGCTCGTCGATGTATTCATAAAGCGCTCTGCGCTCGCAACCGGCGCCCGCCGCGAGGATTGCGGCGCACAGCAGGGGGATTGCCCGGAACCGCCTCATAATCCCGTCTCCCCGGCGGCTGTTTTTATCGTTCCGCCCACGCGCACGGTCGCATGCAGCGCCGAGCGGATGTCCGCAGCGGCCAGGGAGGCTGCGTAGTTGTCGATCGTGGCATGTGAAAGAACCCTTGGCCAAAGGCGCGTAAGATCGTGATTTTCGGTTGCGCCGCGCATCCAGGCGCCGTGGGCCAGAGAGCTTTGGTTCTGGAAATAGTTCGTATGTCGAAGCAGGCGCCTGCGGTCCACCGGCGGAGCGTGGGTATAGGCGACCAGGGACCGGAGGCCCCCGGGGATGCGCTTGATCGCATCCACCGTGAGGAGCAGATGAATGACCGGCCCGTCCGGGTCCTCCAGGAGGCGCCAGGCCAGCGTGCCGGCGGCTTCGCCTCCGTAACCGTATCCCGCGAGGATCACCGGCATTCCCACGAATCCCCGGTCATGCATCCGGGCGCGTTCCTTGACCCACCGATACGCGGCCTCATCGGCATTGAACCCAAACAGGGCGGCGCTGCAGGGAGTCCCTTCCATCGCCCGATCCAAGGCTCCGCTCAGGCCGAAGTTCGGATTGGCCACCTCCTCGGCAGGGCCCGGGAAGACCACGATCACGGGCCCGGAAGCCTCCTCTCGAAGGACCCGGACCGTGGGCGAGGCTTGGGCCGAAGGGCCGGCGTACGGCTTTAACTCGGTCGGCAGGAGGGAGATCGCCCCGCTCGAGGCGAGCGCGTCGGCCAGACGGCGCGCCTCTTGCTCTTCGGTTCCACACCCCGTCAAGAACACGATACCCATCCCAAACAATGCGCAGGCCAGCCTTCTCATCCGGTCGAATCTCCTGCCACAGTCCCTACAGGATTCTTGAGACAGCTCCTTGCTATCACGCCGAAGGCAGGCTGTCAATAACGAAGGCGGCCGAGGCAAAAGTCAAAAAAACGGATGTTTCCCGTCCGGAAACATCCGTTCCTATTTCACCGTTGCCTGGAAGCGCGTCTCTTCTATTTTGCCTTTTTCCGCGCGGGCTTTTCGGTGTCCTTTGCGGGGGTTCGTTTCGTCCTGGGCTTGGGTGCCTCCCGTTTCACGGGGGCTTCGGCTGCTTTCTCGGGCGGCTTTTCCTTGGCCGTGGTGGGCTTCGTTCCGACAGCCGGGGATTTCACCTTGGCCTTGGCGCGCTTCTTTTGCGCGCCCTTGGCGCGGACCTCCTCTTCCACGAGCTCAAAGAGACAGAGGGGAGCGGCGTCGCCGATGCGATGCTTGTCAAGATGGAGAATTCGGCAGTACCCGCCTTTTCGATTGGCATACCTCGGCGCGATGTCCTCGAAGAGACGGGCCACGATCTTTTTGTCATTGAGCGCCGCGATGGCGCGCCGGCGATGGGCCAGGGTGCCTCCCTTGGCGATGGTGATGAGCCTCTCGGCGAAGGGGCGCGCCTCCTTGGCCTTGGCGGGGGTGGTCTCGATGCGGCCATGCTCCAAGAGGCTGATGATCATGTTCCGCACCATGGCCTTCCGGTGGCTGGAGGTTCGATTGAG
This sequence comes from Planctomycetota bacterium, assembly GCA_043802275.1. GTDB lineage: Bacteria > Planctomycetota > SZUA-567 > SZUA-567 > JAFGNG01 > JAZDLH01. The sequence goes on along the minus strand of JAZDLH010000128.1, from coordinate 12,638 downwards.
TTTTCGTCCGCGTTTCAAATGACGCATCGTAGGCGCTCGCTTTCCCGTTTCCAAGGGTCCAATGGCGCTTTCGCGGCGACAGGGACCGCGGCCTGCTAAAGCTCGTCGGGACCGGGGATCTCCATGCCGAAGCACAGGCCAAGCTCCGCGAGCTTGGCCTTGATCTCCTTGAGGCTGGTCTTGCCGAAGTTGCGCACCTGGAGCATTTCGGATTCCGTGCGGGTGACGAGGTCGTGGAGGGTCTTGATCCCTTCCGCGGCCAGGCAGTTGGCGGCGCGGACCGAGGGATCCAGGATCGATACCGGCTGGGCCAGGCGCGACATGAGTTCCCGGTCCTCCGCGGTGAGCCTCGCGCTTTCCGGGGCTTCCTCGAGGAGCCCCTCGCGCGCGAGCTCATGGCCCAGGTCAAAGTACTTGACGAACGGATTGAGATGCTTCCGGAGGATGGAGGCCGCCTCCACGAGCGCCTCCTCGGGACGCACCGTCCCGTTGGTCCAGACCTCCAGGATCAGGCGGTCGTAGTTGGTCATCTGGCCGACACGCGTGTCTTCCGTGCTCCATCGCGTGCGGCGCACCGGGGAAAAGGTGGCATCCATGGGGATGACGCCCAAAGGCTGGCCGGTTTGGGAAAGCTCTTCCGCCGCCTTGTAGCCGCGGCCTTTGGCGATTACGAGCTCCAGGGAAAAGGGGACATTTTTCTTCACGAGGGTGGCGATCAAGAGATCGGGATTGATGATCTCCACGTTCGGATTGGGCTCGAAGTCCTTGGCGGTCACCGGCCTCTCGCCGGTCTTTTGAATCCGGATCCGCTCGGGGCCGTCTCCGCGGAGCTTCACGAGGAGCCCCTTGAGATTCAGGATGATGTTGGTCACGTCCTCGTAGATGCCGGGGATCGCGGAGAATTCGTGGCTCGCGCCTTCCAATTGGACGCTGACCGGGGCGGCTCCCTCGATGCTGCTCAAGAGCAGGCGGCGGAGGCTGTTGCCCACGGTGATTCCATAGCCGCGCTCGAACGGCTCGGCGATAAACTTGGCGTAGGTGTTGGACTTGGTCGCTTCTTCGATCAAGACCGACGTGGGAAGCTCAAATCCTCTCCAGCGTATACGCATCTCGGTTCCCCCGAAAGCCAGGAGCATCGTTCCCTGCCACGGCTTCTGTGCCGCAGTTCCTGGCGCCCGCGGCCTATCGCCGTATGCTCTTGCACTATACGCGCCGCCTCTTTCGCGGTCGGCATCCGTTGTGGGGAAGAGGCGTGACATCCGTGATGGCCTTGATGGTCATCCCGGCCGCCTGAAGGCCGCGGATGGCGCTCTCCCGGCCGCTGCCGGGGCCCTTGACCCGAACCTCCACCTCGCGCAAACCCATCTTCTGCGCGCGTTCGGCACAGACCTCGGCGGTGCGCTGGGCCGCAAAGGGAGTGCTCTTGCGCGTTCCCTTGAAACCGACTCCGCCGGCCGTGGACCAGACAAGGACATTGCCGTAGATATCGCAAATCGTGATATTGGTGTTGTTGAAGGTCGCCTTGATGTGGCGATGCCCTTGGTCACGCTCCGCTTGACCTTTTTCTTCCGGTACCGCTTGGCCATGATCGCTTAATCCCCTTGCCTCATAAGGTTAATGCATCGTCTTGACGCTCTTCTTCACCGCGACCGTCCGTTTCGGGCCTTTTCTCGTCCGCGCATTCGTCCGAGTGCGCTGCCCGCGCACAGGAAGGCCCCGGATATGCCTCTGTCCACGATAGCAACCGATCTTCTTCAGTCGCTGGATATTTTGCGCGATCTGGCGGCGCAACTGCCCCTCGATCACGTAATTCTTATCGAGAAGGGTGGCGAGACGGCTGAGCTCGTCTTCGGTCAGGTTGCGGGCGCGTTTCTGCGGATCGATCCCTGCGCGATCCAAAACCTCGATAGCGACATGTGGGCCCACGCCGTAAATATTGGTGAGCGCGACCTTTACGACCTTTTCATTCGGGATGTCCACACCAAGGAGACGGGGCACTCTGAATCCCTCCTTTTCCCATGCCTTCGATAAGGGGCGCGCGTTCTATTTTCCCTGGCGCTGCTTGTGCCGGGGCGAAGCCTTGCAAATGACGCGCACCACGCCCTTACGGCGTATGATTTTGCAATTTTCGCAGCGGCGCTTGACGGACGGCTGTACCTTCATGCCTCTTCTCCAGGACGCGCGGGACTTGATTCACCCGCGGTAGATGATGCGTCCCCGCTTCAGGTCGTACGGGGAGAGCTCCACGGTGACCCGGTCGCCCGGCACGATCTTGATGAAATGCATCCGCATCTTGCCGGACACATGGGCCAACACCTCGTGTCCGTTCTCCAATTCCACGCGGAAGCGGGCATTGGGCAGCGATTCCTTGACTACCGCCTGTACGACAATCGCTTCTTCCTTGGGCATGAAACGCCCCCGCTTTCCGGCTCACAGGGTCAATACCATGGGTCCATCCGCGCCGACGGCGACCGTATCCTCAAAGTGAACCGACCACTTTCGGTCCTGCGTGACCACGGTCCAGCCGTCCTCCAGAACGTCCACGTCCGATGTGCCGTAGTTCAACATCGGCTCCAGGGCCAGTACCGCGCCCGGGTGAAGGACGATATTCCTTCCGGGCATGCCCCGCGCGACGTAGTTCGGCACTTGCGGAGGCTCATGCATGAATCGACCGATACCATGGCCCACGAACTTGCGCACGACGCTGAAATGATTCTCCTCGGCGCAGGTCTGGATCGCTCGGCTCACTTCCAGGAGCGGGGTATTCGGCCGCATCTTGGCCGTGGCGCGCGCCAAAGCCTCGGCGCCGGTTTCCAACAGTCGTTCTTCCCGCCGGCCGAGGGGCCCGACCGGATAGGTACGGGCCGCATCGCCGAAAAAACCGTCCTTTTCCACTCCGACATCGATGCTGACGATATCTCCGGCTTTAAGTTTCCGGTTTTCCGAGGGGATCCCGTGGACCACCTCTTCGTTGATGGACACGCAGATCGAGGCCGGGAAAGGCCGCACTCCGGGCGTGGGGGAAGGATATCCCAAAAAGGCCGGAATGCCGCCGCTTCCCCGAATCAAGTCCTCCACCGCCCGGTCAAGCTGCAAGGTGCTCACGCCGGGGACGATCAGGCTTCCGACAAGCTGCAGGGCGTCCGCCACGACGCGCCCCGCTCCTTTCATCCGCTCGATCTCGCCCGGCGTCTTCAGGATCGGTCCGGCCACCATAAGGGTCCCGTGCCTTTCTCAGTACCGCCGTCCGCGGATGGGGCTGCCGCCCTTGACAAAGCCGTCGTAATGCTTCATCAAGAGGTAGCTCTCCACCCGCTGGACCACGTCCAGTGCCACGCCGACGACGATCAAGAGGCCCGTGCCGCCGAAAAAAGCGGAAATCTCGTATCGTATGCTCATCGCTCCCGTGATAACGGCGGGCATGACGGCGACGAAGCTCAAGAAGATGGCGCCGGCCAGGGCGATGCGCGTCATGATGCTTTCCAGATGCTCGGCGGTGCGGCGGCCCGGCCGAATGCCGGGGATATAGCTTCCGTTCTGCTTGAGATTGTCGGCCATCTCGTTCGGGTTGAAGGTGACGGCCGTGTAAAAATAACAGAAGAAGATGATGAGGAGGACGTAGGTGAGCTCGTACCAATAGCCCCCGTAGCGGAAATAGGACTGCGCGCGGGGCCCAAGGAGCTGCATGATCCACTGCGGGAGCATGAGGATCGCCTGCGCGAAGATGATGGGGATGACGCCGCTCTGATTCACCCGCAGGGGCAGGAAGCTCCGCTGTCCGCCGTAGACGCGGCGGCCGCGCGTGGCCTTGGCCTGGTGAACCGGGACGCGGCGCTGGCCGAGCGTGATGAGCACGATCGCCAGCACCATCCCGACGAAGAGGACCACGAGGACCGCGATCATCGCGAGGTTGATGCTCCCCGTGTCGCCGATGCCGCCCAGGCTCATGTCCTCGCGGATGAGGTTCAGGGCGTAGGGCAGGCGCGCCACGATGCCGATCATGATGATGATCGAGATGCCGTTGCCGATGCCGAACTCGTCGATCTGCTCGCCCAGCCACATGAGAAAGATCGCTCCCGTTGTCAGGGCCACCACCCCGTAGAAATAGAATGCGGCGTTCGACATGACCGCAAGGGGCGCGAGAAAGCTGCCCTCGGCCGACTCCGCCCGCTGGTTGAGGAGGTACGCGCAGATCAAGGACGCTTGGAACAGGCAGAGGAACACGGTGGAGACGCGCGTGTACTGGGTGATCTTCTTCCGGCCGGTCGGCCCTTCCCGCTGGAGGCGCTCCAGCGCGGGGACGAGGCCCGTCAGGAGCTGGAAGACGATCGAGGCCGTGATGTAGGGCATGATCCCGAGCGAGAGGATGCCTCCCATCCGCATGGAGCCGCCGGTGAACATGTCCGCGAGCGAGAGCATCTTGCCCATGGCCGAGGTGGTGTCCTGCTGGGCCTCGGCGAAGCGCTCTTGGATCTTGGGGACGTCGATGCCCGGGATCGGCAGGTAACAGCCGAAACGAAAGACCACGAGAAGCAGCCCCGTGACGATCAGCTTCTTGCGCAGCTCCTGGACCTTGACGATGTTGGAGAACGACTCTAACATGTCGGCACCACCTCGCATCGGCCGCCGGCCTTTTCAATCTTCTCCCGGGCCGAACGGCTGAAGGCATGCGCCCGGACGACGAGCGGCTTGGTGATCTCCCCCCGGCCCAGGACCTTGATCGGCCCCCGGGTCTTGGTCACGCCCTTTTGTTTCAGCGCGGCCGGGTCCACCGTGGCCTCGGGCTCGAAGAGGGATTCGAGCGTGGCCAGGTTCACCGGCACATGCGCGACGCGGAAGAACGCGTTGTTGAAACCGCGCTTCGGGATGCGGCGGAAGAGGGGCGTCTGGCCGCCTTCGTATCGGAGGAGGCTTTTGGTGGATTTCTGGCCGAAGCCCTTGTGCCCGCGGCCGGCGGTCTTGCCCTGGCCGCTCGCCTCCCCGCGGCCCACGCGCTTGCGCCGCTTGTGATGTCGCGCCCGGAGGTTGATGGCGGAGATATTCACGAGAGCTTTACTCCTCGCAGGGATTCGATGCTTTCCCGGTTGCGCAAACTTTGCAGGGCCTTGAGCGTGGCCTTGATCAGGTTCTTGCGGTTGGTGCTGCCGAAGCTCTTGGTCAGCACGTTGCGGATGCCGCCCATCTCCAGAATGGTCTTGACCGTCGAGCCGGCGATGACGCCGGTCCCGGGTCCCGCGGGCACGAGGATGACATGCGCCGCGCCGTAGCGGCCGTGGACGGTGTGGGGGATGGTGCCGTCCCCCGCGAGGGGAAAGAGGATGAGGTTCCGGTTCCCGATCTTGATGGCCTTTTGTATGGACATCGGGACCTCCTTGGCCTTGCCGTATCCCACGCCCACGCGGCCCTTGCCGTCCCCCACCGCCACGAGGGCGCCGAAGCTGAAGCGGCGGCCGCCTTTCACGACGGTGGAGCATTTGAAGATGCCGCCGGGCACCAGCATGTCGTTGATCTCGGATTCCGGCTTCGCCTCGGTCTCCCGGCGCATCCGCCCGGTCAGGCGGCCGCGTCGCGGGGAGGACTTGGCCGAAGACTCTTCCTGCGAAGAGCGCCTCCGCTGGGTCCCGGACGCACCGCGTCCGCGTACCCGCGGGCCCGCCCCCCTTCGAGGGCGAGCGTCCTTGGCGGTCTTCCCCGTTTCGGGAAGTTCCGTTTCCGAGTCGGGCGCTTCCGGAGCGGGCGTTTGAGGCGTTTCGGGCACGGGTTTCTCTCCTTCAGAAATTCAGTCCGCCCTTGCGCGCGGCGTCGGCAAAGGCCTTGACGCGGCCGTGGTACTTCCGGCCGCCGCGGTCGAAGATCACGGCGGGGATGTTTTGCTCCGCGGCCTTGCGCGCCAGGAGCGCGCCGACCGCCGCGGCGGATTTGCAGTTGCCGCCGTGCTTGAGCTCCCCCTTGAGCTCGGGGCTGAGGCTCGAAGCGGACGACAGGGTTCGGCCCGTCGTGTCGTCGATGATCTGGCCGTAAACGTGCTTGACCGAGCGGAAGACGCAAAGGCGCGGACGCTCCGGCGTGCCGGATATCTTGCGGCGGACGCGCCGGTGCCGGCGCACGAGATTCTTTCGTTTTTTCTTCATCGGATCCATGGCGTGAGCTCTTCTTCCCAGTCCGGTTGCTTGCGCCGTCCGGAGATCAAGTCGTCGCCCCGAAGGTCTTCCCTTCCAGCCGGCGTACCCTTTCGTCGTGGTAGCGGATTCCCTTCGCCTTGTAAGGATCGCAGGGCCGCACCTTCCGGATGCGCGCGGCGATCTCTCCCACGAGCCGCTTGTCGATGCCGCGGACGAAGATGTCCATCTCCTCGCGGCTGGCGGCCTTCGGCACCTCGATCGCAATGCCCTGGGGGCAGTCGATGGTCACGGGGTTCGAAAAGCCGACGTTCAGCACGAGGTTCTTTCCCTGGAGCTCCGCGCGGAATCCCGTGCCCTGCACCTTCAACTGTTTCTCGTAGCCCTTTGTCACCCCCTGGATCATGTTCGAGATAAGCCTCTGGTAGAGCCCGTGCAGCGCGCGGTGCCGCTTGGTTTCGGACGTGCGGCGCACCCGGACCTGCTGCGGGGCGCCCTGGAGGGTCACCTCGATCTCCGGCACCAGGGCTTGGGCGGCCGTGCCCTTGGGCCCCTTGACGATGATCTCGGCGCCCGCCAGGCGCACCTCGACCCCGGCGGGAACGGTCACCGGTTGCTTGCCGACACGCGACATGCGCAGGTCCTTTCTACCAGATCGTGCACAAGAGCTCCCCGCCGATCGCCTTCGCGCGCGCCTCGCGATCGGAGAGGATGCCCTGGTTCGTGCTGAGGATGGCGATGCCCAGGCCGTTCAACACCTTCGGAACCGCGTCCGCCTGGACATAGACGCGGCGGCCGGGGCGGCTTTCCCGGCGGATGTTCTGGATGACCCGCTCGCCCTCACGGCCGTATTTGAGCGTGAGGGTGAGGAGGTTCTGCGGATGGCCTTCCGTAAAGCCGAAGTCCGCGATGTAGCCTTCGCGCTTGAGAACCTCGGCGATGCCCAGCTTGACCTTGGTGCTGTCCATGGAAACCGTCGGCTTCGCCACGGCGATGGCGTTGCGGATGCGCGTCAGCATGTCGGCGATGGGATCGGTCATGCCCATGTTGCGTGTCCTTTCCTTCCGGGCGGCCTACCAGCTGGCCTTCACGAGGCCCGGGATCTTGCCTTCGCTGGCGAGCTTGCGCAGGCACAGCCGGCAGACGTGGAACTTGCGGTACACGGAGCGCTTGCGGCCGCATAGCTCGCAGCGCGTATAGCCGCGCACCTTGAACTTCGGCGTGCGCTTCGCTTTGACCTTCCATGACGTCTTGGCCATTTCGTCCTCTCCAGGAAGCCGACCGCCCGCTTACCGAGCGAAGGGCATGCCCAACAGCTCCAAGAGCCTTCGGCTTTCCGCCTTGTCCTTCGTGTTGCGTATCACGATCGTGATATCCATCCCCTGGCTCGACTCCGTGTGATCCGGGTCGATCTCGGGAAAGATGGTCTGCTCCTCGATGCCGAGAGAATAGTTCCCCTGGCGGTCGAAGGCGTTGGTCTTGACCCCGCGGAAGTCGCGGATGCGGGGCATCGTGGCGTTCAAGAGCCGGTCGAGGAACTCGTACATCCGCTGCCCCCGGAGGGTGACGCGGCATCCGATCTTCCAACCGGTCCGGACCTTGAAATTCGAGACCGAGCGCTTGGCCTTGGTCACCACCGCGCGCTGGCCGGCGAGGAGCGTAAGGTCCTCCACCGCCCGCTCGAGGAGCTTGGCGTCCTGCGTCGCCCGCCCGACGCCCATGTTGATGGCGATCTTCTCCAGCCGGGGGAGGGATAGCCGGTTGGCCCGGCCGAGCTCACTCGCGAGTATCGGGCAGATTTCGTTCTTGTATCTTTCGGCCAGGCGCGTCATCTTATCTCGCCCTTTCCGGAATGTCGGCGCCGCATTTCTTGCAGAGGCGCGTCTTTCGCGTATGGGTGTGCCCGGACGCGTCCGTCTTCGGCTCGCTGCGGAAGGCCAGGCGCGTCGGCCGGTCGCACTTGGGGCAGACGAGCATGAGGTTCGAGAGCGGGACCGGGGCCTCCTTGCGTATGCGTCCGGTGTTGGGCTGCGTGGTATCGCGCTGGATGCGCTGGTGCTTGTGGACGAAGTTCACGCCCTCGACGATCGCGCGGCCCCTTTCCCGGTCGATGCGGAGGATCTTTCCGCGCCTCCCGCGGAGCTTTTCCTCCTCGCCCTCGGCGAGCACGCGCTTGCCGCCGGAGGTGCCCGCGATCACCTGGACGATATCGTTCTTGCAAAGGCGGCTCTTCACCGTGGCCATGGCGTCGCGCTCCTGTTTCAGACGACTTCCTGTGCAAGGGAGACGATCTTCATGAAGTTTCTCTGCCGAAGCTCGCGCGCGACCGCGCCAAAGATGCGCGTGCCCCGGGGGTTTTTGTTCTCATCGATCAGCACGGCGGCATTGGTGTCGAAGCGGATGGAGGAGCCGTCCGGCCGCTTCACTTCTTTTTTGGTCCGGACGACCACGGCCTTCACGACCGAGCCGGGGCTGACGGCGCTCCCGGGGATGGCCTTCTTCACGCTCGCCACGATCACATCGCCGAGCGAGGCGGTCCGTCCGGCGCCCCCGAGGACCCGGATGCACATGATCACCTTGGCCCCCGTGTTGTCCGCGACGTTCAATCGCGTCTGCATCTGAATCATGGCCGCCGTTCTCTTCATCGCGCCGGGCGTCGCCCGGGGTTTATCCCTAAGCCTTGACCGGCTCCTCGGCCGTTCGATCGGCGGTCCGCACGATGCGGACGAGCCGCCAGCATTTCTTCTTGGACAGCGGCCGGGTCTCGCCGATCTCCACCCGGTCGCCCGCCCGGGCTTCGTTCTTCTCGTCGTGCGCGTGATACTTCGTGGTATGGCGCACGTACTTCCCGTATTTCGGGTGCCGGACCAGTCGCTCGACGTTGACCACGATGGTCTTGTCGGGCTTGTCGCTTATGACCACGCCGGTCACCAGGCGCCGCTTGTTCCGCACGATCTTCTCGCTCATGAGGCTCCTTCGCTCCCCGTTTCCGCCGACCGGCGGATTTCCAAGGTCCGCTCGCGCTGGATGGTGAGAATCCGGGCGATGCTCTTCCGGGCGGCCTGGAGCTCGCCCGGCTTGATCTCCTCGCCGATGGCGATGCGGCAATTCAGGTTCAATAGGTCCTGTCGCGCCTTCGTGAGCTCATGGCCGAGTTCGTTGTCGTTCAATCGGCGCGACTCGCTCGTTTTCACGGGGCATGTCTCCTGCGGGCGAAACGGGTCTTCACGGAGAGCTTGTGGGCCTGGAGGCGAAACGCCTCCCGGGCGGCCTCCTCGGAGACGCCGCTGATCTCATACAGCATGGTGCCGGGCTTGACGTTGGCGTGCCAGTAGGCGATGTCGCCCTTGCCCTTGCCCATGCGCGTCTCGGCCGGTTTCGCCGTGGCCGACTGGTGCGGGAAGATGCGGATGTAGAGCCTCCCGTCTCCGCCCAGGTACCGGGTGCCCGCCACGCGGGCGGCCTCGATCTCGTTCGCGGTCAGCCATCCGGCCTCGACGGCTTGGATGCCGTAGTCGCCGTACGCCAGGTAGTTGCCGCTCGTGGCGCTGCCGCGGATGCGGCCCCGGTGGAACTTGCGGTGTTTCACGCGCTTCGGCATCAAGGCCATGGTGTGTCCTCACTGCGCCTCTAAATCGCCGCGATAGATCCAGACCTTGATGCCGATCACGCCCATGGTGGTATGGGCCTCGGCGAATCCATAGCTGATGTCGGCCTGGAGCTTTTGGCAGGGGACGGATCCCACGCGCACGTTGTCGCTGCGCGCGATCTCCGCGCCGCCCAGACGGCCGCTCACGGTGATCTTCACGCCCAGGGCGCCGGCCTGGATGGAGGTGTCGACCGCCTTCTTCATGGCCCGCCGGGTGCCCATGCGCTTCGTGAGCTGCTCTGCGAGCATCTCCGCCACGAGCTGCGCTTCCATCTCGGGCTGATGAATTTCAATGATCTTGATATTGACCTTGCGGTGGACCAGCCCCTCCAGGTAGTCGCGCAGGCGGTCCACCTCGGTCCCGTGGCGGCCGATCACCACGCCGGGACGGGCGGCGTGCAGGATGATCTCCACCTCGTCCTCGGTCCGCTCGATCTCGATGCGCGGGATGCCGGCGAAGCCGAACTGCTTTTTGACGTAGCGCCGGATCGTCTCGTCCTCGACGAGGTACCGGCCGAAATCCTTCTTGTTCGCGTACCACCGGCTGTCCGACTTGCGGGTAATGCCTACGCGGAAACCGATGGGATTGACCTTTTGACCCACGTCATGCCTCCTGGCCGGGGACACCCTCGGCGGCGGTGTCCAGCTCGATGACGATGTGGCTGGTGCGCTTGAGAATGGGCGAGGCGCCGCCGCGGGCCCGCGGCGACCATTTGCGCCGCGAGGGCCCCTCATCCGCGTAGGCCTTGGTGATCACGAGGGCGGATACGGCCTCCTCGCCCCGCTCGCGGGCGTTCGCCTGCGCGCTTTTCAGGACCTTGCCCACCAGCACCGCGGCGCGCTTGGGGCTGTGGGCGCAGAGGTGGATCGCGTCCTCGAGCCTACGGCCGCGGACGAGTTCCAGCACCAGCCGCGCCTTGCGGGTGGAGATGCCGGCAAAACGATGCTTGGCCACGTACGCCATGAACCGTCCCCGTTTCCTTAGGTCTTCCTCGCGTGGCCGCGGTAGGTGCGCGTCGCGGCGAACTCGCCGAGCTTATGGCCCACCATGGCCTCGGTGATGAAGAGGTTCTGAAAGGACTTGCCGTTGTGTATGGCCAGGTTGTGGCCCACCAACTCCGGCACGATCGTGCAGGCGCGCGCCCATGTCTTGATGGGCTCGCGGCTGCCGGTCTCCTTCTGCTTCAGAATCTTCTTCAGCAGTTTTTCGTCGATGTAAGGGCCTTTCTTGGTCGAGCGTCCCATGCGTTTGGCCTCTCTACTCGATTCTTCACTTCTTCCGGCGTCGGAGAATATACCGATTGCTGGGCTTTCGGGATTTCCGGGTCTTCCCGCCCTTGGCCAGTACCCCGGTTGGGCTCTGTGGGTCGCGTCCGCCTGAGCGGCGTCCTTCCCCCCCGCCCATGGGGTGATCCACAGGGTTCTGGGCGCTCCCGCGGGAATAGGGGCGGATCCCCATGTGGCGCTTGATGCCCGCCTTGCCGATCTTGATAAGCGAGTGATCGAGATTGCCCACCCGGCCGATCGTGGCCCGGCACCGGAGGGAGACGCTCCGGAGCTCGCCCGAGGGCATGAGCAGGATAGCGCGGCCCTCTTCCTTGGCCATGAGCGTGATGCCCATCCCGGCGCTCCGGGCAAGGCGGCCGCCCTGGCCGGGCTTGATCTCCACGTTATGGACGATAATTCCGGTCGGCATCTTCTCCATCGGCGCGCAATTGCCGATCTCGGGCTCGGCTTCGTCGCCCGCGATCACATGCTGTCCGACCTTGAGGTTGACCGGGGCCAGGATGTATCGCTTCACGCCGTCGGCATAATGAAGGAGCGCGATCCGGGCCGAGCGGTTCGGGTCGTACTCGATGCCGGCGACCTTGGCGGGGATGCCGTCGCGGTCGCAGCGCTTGAAGTCGATGAGGCGGTAATGCCGCTTCTCGCCTCCGCCCCGGTGGCGCGCCGTGATCAAGCCCCGGGAGTTGCGCCCCCCCTTCTTCTTGAGGGAGACGAGGAGGCTCTTTTCGGGCGCCTTTTTCGTGACCGTGTCGAAATCGCTCCCGGTCTTATGGCGTTGTCCCGGCGTAAGCGGTCGGTATTGCTTGATTCCCATCGAAATCGTTTCCTTAAATGATCCGTGTTTTACTTCAACGCGTCGATGGCCTGGCCCTTGATGAGGCGGACGAAAGCCTTTTTCCAGGTCCGCGTGTACCCGCGCTTGCGCAGGCGGTAGTTCTTGGGCTTGGCCGGAACGCGAAGGGTGCGCACGTTCCGGACCTTGACGCTCCACAGGGCCTCCACTGCCTTGCGTATCTCCTCCTTGTTCGCATCCGCATGCACGTCAAAGACGTAGGTGTCGTTCTCCTCGACGTAGGCATGGGCCTTTTCCGTGTAGACCGGCCGCCGGATCACGAGGTAGGGATCCATGTCACTTCATCTCCTCGGGCAGGGCGGTGAACGCGTCCTTGGTCATGATGATGGTCTTGCGACGGAGGGCGGCATAGGCGTTCAGGTCTGGAAGGGGGCTCATGTCGACGCCGGGAAGGTTTCGGGCGGATTTCCAGGCGTTTTCGTCGTGTTTCAGGAGGACGAGGAGGCAATTTTTCGGGGCGCCGAGGGCGCGAAGCGTCGAGGCGAGGTCTTTGGTCTTCGGGGCGGATTGCCGGAGATCGGTGACGACCTTGATCTCCCCGTCGCGAAGCTTGGCCAAGAGTGCGCTTCGCAGGGCGGCCCGTCGCGCCTTCTTGGACATGGCCTTGCGGTAATCCCGCGGGACGGGCCCGAAGGCAATGCCGCCGCCGCGCCACACTGGGTTTCTCCTCGAGCCGACCCGGGCGCGCCCCGTACCCTTTTGGCGCCAGGGTTTCGCGCCGGTACCCATG
>JAZDLH010000127.1:0-17861 GCA_043802275.1 Planctomycetota bacterium | reverse complement strand
CGTCATCTCGAGCGGTCCGGACTCCGGCAACGCCTCCTCGACCGCCTCGGACGAGGCGGGGGACGGCGATTGGCCGGACCTGGGCTCCGTTGCTTCGCCCGAGGCGGAGGGGCTGGGTTCGTAGCGGGTGCGCTCAGCCGCCTCGGCCGCGGAGGCGGGAGGCGGATTCTGGGGATGCCCGGCGCCCGTCCAATCGGAAAGGGAGCAGCCGTGGAGAGGGCCGAGTAGGAGCGCGAACAAGACCAGGGCGCCCCTCCCGCGCCGCGGGGCGGGGGTGGAAGGGATCGTTTCGGGCCGGTGATGGCGATGGGGGGTCATGAGTCGGTCTCGCGGCTCTCCGGCAAGCGGTTGTTGTTGTTCAAGGGCAGCTCGGCCGCATGGCCCGGTCGCGACCGCTCGAACAGGGAATAGATGACCGGCACGAAGACGAGCGTGATGAGGGAGGCGCTCAAAAGCCCGCCGATGACCGTGCGCGCCATGGGCGCCTGGGCTTCGCCCCCTTCGCCGAGGCCGAGCGCCAGGGGCACGAGGCCGAAGCACGTGGTCAGGGCGGTCATGAGGATGGGGCGAAGTCGCCGGCGGCCGGCCTCTTCGATCGCCTCCCTTAGCGGCATCCGGTCCCGCTGCCTCAAGAGGTTCGTGTGGTCCACGAGGACGATCGCGTTGTCACCACGATCCCCGCCAGCATGATGAGGCCGATGAAGGTCTGGATGTTGAAGGTGGTGTTGGTGAGAAAGAGGATGAGGAGGACGCCGATCGTGGCCAGCGGCACCGAGAACATCACCACGAAGGGATCGCGCAGCGACTCGAACTGGCAGGCCATGACCATGTAGACCAGAAGGATGGCGAGGCCCAGGGTGATGAGGAGCTCGTCAAAGGCCTTCTGCTGCTCCTCGTATTCGCCCCCGAAGACGATGCTGAATCCCTGCGGCACGGCCAGGGACTGGAGCCCCGCGCGGATGTCCGCGACGATGGAGCCCATGTCGCGGCCGCTGATGTTGGAGGAGACGTAGACGATGCGTCCCCGGTTCTTCCGCTGGATCTCCACCGGCGCGGTGGTCGGCTCCGCGGAGACGACGTTGCGCAGGACCACGGGCTGGCCGGTGCGGTTCACCACTTGGAGGTCGAGGAGCTCCCCGAGCGGCAGGCGCTCCGCCTCCGGCGCCTGCACGAGGATGCGGTATTCGTCCCCTCCTTCCCGGTAGTTGCCCGCCGAGACGCCGCCGAGCACGGTCTCCAGCGCCTGGCTCACGTCCTGAATGGTGAGGCCGAGGTCCGCGGCCTTCTGACGGTCGATAACGATCCGCCGCTCCGGGGAGCCGGTGGCGCGGCTGATGCTCGCGTCCGTCACGCCCTCGACCCCGTCCACGATTTGCTCCACCTTCTCGGCGAGGGCGTCGGCCACGGCAAAGTCGTGGCCGCGGATCTCCACGCGCACCCGGTCGCCCCCGGTGGAGAAGAGCCGGTTGAAGAAGCTCTGCCCGGTGCGGACCCGAAGGGTGACGCCGGGGATGTTCCCAAGCTTGCGCCGCAGAGCGGCGGCGATCGCCTCGCTCGAGCGGGTCCGCCGGTCCAGGCTCTTCAGGGAGATCCGGCACTGCCCGGTATGCGACCCGTCTCCCCCCACCTCGGCGACCATGCTTTCGATCTCCGGCACCTCTTTCAGGATGATCGCCTCGATCGTTTGAAATTGCCGGTTCGTGACGTCCAGGGTCGTGCCGACCTCCATCTCGCCGCTTACCCGGACCTCGCCCTCGTCGGTGGGGGGCATGAGCTCGGCCCCGATGAGCCAGGCCAGGGGAATGCTGGCGGCCAGCAGCGCGACGGCGGCGATAATGACCAGGGCCTTGTGGTTCAGCGCCGCGTCCAGTAGGCGCTTGTACCCGTTTTCGGCCCGGCTGAAGATCCGGCCGCTCCAGAGGTAGGCCCGGTGCCCCCAGCTTGCGGCGGACCTCGGGGCGGCGGCATCCCGGCTCTTGAGGAGGCGCGAGGCGAGCATGGGGACGATCGTCACGGCGGAGGCGAACGAGCAGAGAAGGGCGAATCCGACCACGACGGAGAGCTGCGTGAACATCACCCCGGCCCGGCCCCGCATGAAGATGAGCGGCAGGAAGACCACGACCGTCGTGAGCGTGCTCGCGAGGATGGCGGAGAGTACCTCTTCGGTCCCGGCGACGGCCGCTATGGAGGGCTTCATCCCGCCGTTATGCAGGCGGTTGACGTTCTCCAGCACGACGATGGAGTTGTCCACGAGCATCCCGACGCCCAGCGCGAGCCCCCCGAGGGTCATGATGTTGAGCGTATAGCCGCCGAAGTAGATCATGGCGAAGGTGGCGACGATGGAGACGGGTATGGAGACGGCGATGATGGCGGTGCCGCGGAGCTCCCGCAGAAAGAAGAGGATCACCGCCACGGCGAGAAGGCCGCCGAAGAGCGCGGAGTTGCTGACGTTCCGGATGCTGCGCTCGATGTAGCGGGAGGAGTCGATGATGGGGACGATCCGGATCTGGGGGATGTCGCGGTTCACCTTTTCGATCTCGGCGAGCGCGGCCTTGGCCACCTCGACGGTGTTCGTTCCCGACTGCTTGCTGACCGAGAGGCGCATCCCGTTCTTGCCGTTCACGCGCACGATCTCGTTTCGCTTTCGGAAGGTGTCGCTCACCCTGGCCACATCGCCGAGGAGAACGGGCGCGCCCTCCCGCTCCAGGATCACGGTCCGGCGGAGCTCTTCGATGCTGTTGAAGGCGCCCGGCACGCGGACGCGGATCTCCAGGTACCCCTGCCGGATCGTCCCGGCGGGACGGTCGAGGTTGCCGGCGCTGATGCGGGCGAGCAGCTGGTTCAGAGGCAGGCCGTAGGCCCGGATGCGGTCCAGGTCGAGGTCCACGTGAATTTCGCGGTTCAAGCCCCCCCAGATGTCAAGCGAGGCCACGCCGGGCACGCGCTCGATCCGGTACTTCACCTGGTCCTCGAGGGTCTTGCGCATCTCCAGGGGATCGAGGTCGCTCGCCACACCGAGGATGAGGATGGGCTGGCTCGTGATGTCGAACTTCCGCAAAAGCGGTCGGTCGGCCTCGTCCGGGAGCCTCCGGATCACGCGGTCCAGACGGTCGCGCACATCGTTGGAGGCGGCGTCGAGATCCGTGCCCCAGGGGAAGGTAAGGCGCACGCTGCTCCAGCCCTCGGAAGAGTTGGAGGTGATCTCCTGCACGCCGGAGATGGCGCTCAAAGCCTCCTCGAGCGGGCGGGTGACCATCTCCTCCATCTCCTCGGGGCTCGTGTTCGCGTAGCCCGTGGAGATGCTTAAGGTGGGGTAGGAGATGTCCGGCATGAGGTCCACGGGCAGTCGGAAGAGGGAGATTCCGCCCAGGATCATGATGATCAACGTCGCCATGATGGTGAAGACCGGCCGGTGCACGGAAAAACGCGAGAGATTCATGGGCGGCCCTTTGTGCCGGGCGATTGCCCCTCGGTGGTTGGCAGGGCGGTTCCTTCCCTTTCGGGCGCTCCGCTCGGCTCGGGCAGGATGACGGACGACCCGTCGGAGAGGAGGTGCTGGCCGAGCGTCACCACGATTCCGGAGATCTTCGGCTCGAGGATCTCGACCGCGTCGGCGGACTGGATGCCCGAGGTCACGGCCACGAAGCGGGCCTTCTTGTCCGCCGGGTCGACGAGAAAGACGCCCGGTTGGCCCTCTCGCTTGACCAGCGCATCGCGGGGGACCAAGGTCGCGTTCTCGTGCCGGGCGAAATCGATCCGCGCGCGGACGAACATGCCGGGCCTCAAGAGCAGCTTGTCGTTGGGAATCTCGACCTCGACGCGGGCCTGTCGGGACGCCTCGCGCAGCGCCGGGGCCATGCGCACGACCGTCCCGGAAAAGGTCTGCCCCGGAAAGGCGTCGGTCTCGATGTCGACCGCGAGCCCGATGCGCATGTCCGGGTAGTCCCGCTCGATCACGTTGATGATCGCCACGAGCTTGCCGATGTCCGTGACCGCGATGATGGGGGCGTTGGAACCGAGCATCGCGCCCTCGTCGACGTAGCGCTCCTCCACGAACCAGCGTCCCGCCTCCGGCGCTTCCTGCGGCAGCCGAATGCGCGTGTAGGAGAGGCGCACCTCGGCGGCCTTGAGGGCGGATTCCTTCTCGGCCATCTGGGCCTGGGCCACCCTGTACCGCGCGCCCTGGGCCTTGTACTCGGCCTCGGCCTGGTCCCACTCGGCCTCCGAGGCGATCTTCTTCTCCCGCAGGGCGCGCCCGCGCTCCATCTCGCGCTCGGCCAGGCTCAGGGCCGTGGCATGCTGCTCGACCGTGGCCTGGGCCACGTCCAGGGTGGCGCGGGCCTGGGCCACCTGCTGGACGTATTCCTCGTCGTCGAGTTCGGCGATCAACCGGCCGGGCTCGACCGGGTCGCCGATGTTGACCGCGAGCGTTTCCAGCCGCCCGCCGATCTTGGGGGCGACGACATAGCGCGCGCGGGAGAGAAGGGACCCGGTGAATATCCGGACGTCCCGGATCTCGCCCTGCCGCACCGCTGCGACCTCGACCGCCATCGCGGGATTCCGGTCGCGCCGTTCGCCGGGCGCCGAATCCGCCCGAATCTTGGACCAGATCCGCCAGCCCAAAAGCCCGAGAACGAGGGCCGCCACAAGAATCGGAATCGTTTTGCGCATCAAACACCCCTTGTCTTTGTCCCGGACGGCCCGATCCAACGGAGTGGACCGCGCTTCCCTTGCGATGACGTTTGGATTCCCGTATCGTTACGGGAAACCATGATTAGGTAGCGATCTCTTCCCTTTCCCGCCTTCACTCTGTTCGAGCTTGTTCGGACGGCTCCGGCTGCCGGACTCGGCGGCGCGCTTTTGCTCCCGCGCCGCCTTTCCAACCGTCGGGCTCTTGCGCACCGCCTCCCACCCCCAAAAGGAACACGTCCACAATCGCGGCGATAGGAGGCCGTTCCTCCGGCGCGTGCGTATAATCCCGCCAGCGCGAGCGGAGCATTCCGAGCAGGAGGTTCGCCAGAACGTTCATCGGCAGATCCGGTCGGATCCATCCTTCCGCCGCTCCCTGGGAGAGAACCGCCGCCACGGCCCCGACCAGCTTCCGACGGTGGACCGACCAGCAGGCTTTCCTGTCCTGACTGAGAGAGCCGAAACGGCCTTCATGCTCCTGGATGATGCGCATGATCGCGCAGTGTTTCTGGAAAAACTCGCCGATTCGTTTGCAGAGATAAACCAGCCGGTCATGGAACGCGTCCATGGCCGGCGTTCGGGCCACGACCTCGCAGATCCGATCAGATCCTTCCGTGGCGAGCTGGAAGAGGAGATCGTCCTTGTTCTTAAAGTACCGGTAGATCGTCCCCTTGCTCACGTCCGCGGCCCGGGCCACCTCGTCCATGGTCAGCTCGTGAATCCGGCACTCGCGGAAGAGGCGCTCCGCTGCGGCCAGAACCGCCGCGCGCTTGTCGGGTTCCATGGGCATCATCCGCCGGGCGTACATTCATGCGTATCGCACTGACTGGTCAGTACAGTATCATGCGCCCTGGAATTGTCAACCCTTTTCTAACGCAATCACGCCTTGGACCGCCCCCTTGAATGAGTGAAACGCAAAGCCTTTTACCCCTGCTTTTACATGCGGCGACAGGTTATAACGTCTTAAAATAAAAAGGGATGCGATCGAACTGGGGGAGAGGCAAGCCGTGGTTTCACACAAGGCCGATCCAAGGGGCAAGGACGTGGCGCAAACGGCGTGGGGGGCGAGGGCGGCATGGGGTTTTGGGTGCGCGACAGATCTTTTTACCGGTGCGGCGTCTCCTTCGAGGCGCGCCGCGGCGAAATCTTCGGGTTTCTCGGCTTGGATGGCGCGGGCAAGAGCGCGACCTTCCGGATGCTCCGCGGGCTCTTGCCGGCCACCCCTCGCAGGCCATGGAGCCCGGGAAAGCGGAAGAGACGCCCCTCGAGCGCGCTCCTAAAGCTTCCCCCGCGTCATCCCGCATCTTAAGCGCTTACTACGCCTCTCCGAATTCCGGCCGGTACCTGGCCGGCCCGGAGACGCCTTGAAGCCGTGACGGCTGGAGCGGCAATATCCTGAACACCTCGTCCGGCACCTCCCACTCGCATCGAATCCCGTGTAGGGAGGCCCTCTTAAAGCCGAAACGGGGGTAGTATTCCGCATGGCCCAATACGACGACAAAGGGGCAGCCCTTTTTTTCCAGCCGGGCGATCCCCTTCCGGACGAGCGCTGAGCCGATTCCCTGGCGCTGGTGCTCCGGGAGAACCGCCATGGGCGCCAGCCCCATGCCCTGCACGACCCCGTAGCCGCCCTCGACGGTTACGGGGCTGAAGAGGATATGCCCGACGATACATTTGTTCCGCACCGCCACGAGGGACAGGAGGTCCGGGCAGTTTCGGCGCAGCGCATCCACGATGTCGGCCTCCTGGGTCTGGCCGAAGGCCCGCAGGTTCACCTCCCGGACGGCCTCGATATCCCGCGCTTTCTCCTTGCGAACGACGATTTTTTCGTCCATGGGGAATCCTCCTTGCGCAAAGACCGGCAAGCGCATCCGGAAGAGGGAAAATGCCTCCCGGCCGGAATCGCTCCGACCATCCGCATCGTAGATATTTTTTCCCGCTCCGGCAAGGCCCGTCTCCCGGCGTTTGAACCCTTTTTTTCTCCGCTTGCGGGGGGAAAGATTTTTCCCGGGAAGCCTCTTGACAAAAGGGGGCGACGTCTTTATTATATGCATTATTGCATGGATAAGCAACTATGGGAGGGCGAGCCGTGCAAGCGGAAGCGGATCTTCTCAAGGTCCTGGCCGAGCCGACGCGCCTCAAGCTCGCCGTGATCCTCGCGGCGGGCGGGGAGCAATGCGTCTGCCGTCTGGCGCAAGCCCTGGGCGAGCCGAACTACAAGATTTCGCGTCACCTGGGAATCATGCGCTCCGGGGGGGTGGTGGAAGCCAGGCGAGAGGGCACCTGGATGCACTACAAACTCGCCGAGCCGAGGCATGGCTTGGAGCGGTGCCTTCAGGAGTGTTTCCGTGACTGCTTGGCGGACCACAGAACCGTCAAGGCGGACATGAAACGCCTGGCGAAGGCAATCTGCGTGAAGTGAGGGCGAGATATCATGACCCGAAAAACCGGAATCCTGTTCCTCTGCACCGGCAACTCGTGCCGGAGCCAGATGGCCGAAGGATGGGCGCGGCATCTGAAGGGAGGCATAATCGAGCCGTTCTCGGCGGGTATCGAAAAGCACGGTCTCGACCCCCTTGCGGTGAAGGTCATGGCCGAAGTCGGGGTGGACATCAGCCGCCACGAATCGAAGGTTGTCGCCGACTTGCCGACGAGGGATTTCGACTACGTGGTCGCGGTCTGCGGCCGCGCGCACGAGACGTGCCCGCGCTTCACCGGCAAGGCGAAGGTCGTTCACGTCGGTTTCGATGACCCGCCCAAACTTGCGGAGGGCGCGAATTCCGAGGAAGAGGCGCTCGTGCATTACCGGCGCGTGCGTGACGAGATCAAGGCTTTTGTCGAAACGCTATCCGACTCCCTTACGCACGAGGCGCCGTGTCCAGGAGGGACCACATGAGCAAGGTGCCATCGTCCATCGAGGCCCAAGCCTCTGTGGGCCGGCTTAAGAAATCGGTAACTCGAAACGAATGTCTGTCCTGCGACTGCCTTCAGGGATTTCTCACCCAGATCGAGCTCGATTTTCCGGAACTTGCCGAAGCGATCGAGCCAATGAAGGTCCCCGCCGGGGATATGCACGGATGCCTGGGTTGCGATCCCTGTCCTCCCGGGGACCTCTTCGCGCAGTACCTCCGTGGACAAAACGAATCGGCCGACTACGTGGGTGGCGAGTGCGACCAACGGAAAGAAGTGGTCCGTAGCGTAGTCCGGGAGGCCTACGGCAGAATCGCGAGGCAGGGCGGATCGTGCTGCGGGCCGTCGTCCTCCTGCCGTGGAGTACCGTCCAGCGATACAGTCGCGGCGAGCATAGGCTACAACGAGGACGAGCTCGCCCCTCTCCCGGAAGGGGCCAACCTCGGCCTTTCCTGTGGCCATCCGACCGCGATGGCGTCGCTCCGGCCGGGGGAGGTCGTGCTCGACCTCGGCTCGGGCGGCGGCCTCGACGTCTTCATCGCCGCGCGCCGGGTCGGGCCTTCGGGACGCGTCGTCGGCGTCGACATGACGCCGGAGATGGTGGCCAAGGCCAGGCAAAACGAAAAGTCCTTCAGGAAATCGACCGGCCTTTCCAACGTCGAATTCCGCCTGGGCGAGATCGAGCACCTGCCCGTGGCGGACGCGAGCGTGGACGCGGTGATCTCGAACTGCGTCCTCAACCTCTCTCCGGACAAGGCCCGGGTCTGGAGGGAGATCGCGCGGGTGCTCAAGCCGGGCGGCCGGGTTTCCGTGTCCGATCTTGCGCTCTTGCGGACGCTCCCCGATGCGGTGCGAGAGTCCGCGCAGGCGCTGGTGGGCTGCATCGCGGGCGCGGCGCTCGTGGACGATACGCGCCGGATGGTCCGGGAGGCCGGACTCGTCGAGGCCGTTTTCGAAGCCCGGTCGGATTACATCGACAAGATGAGCGAGTGGTCCGACCCGCTCTATCGAGAAGTCGCTTCCAGGCTGCCGCCCGGGACCAAGCCGAGCGATTTCGTGGCGAGCCTCGACATCACCGCGCGCAAGCCTGCCCGGAAAAACGGAGATTGATCGTGCCGACCGAAGCCTGCGTCAGGAAAGAAGCCAAGAGCCTCAGCGCTTTCGAGAGGTACCTGACCCTCTGGGTGGCGCTCTGCATCGTGGCCGGGATCGTGCTGGGCAAGATCGCGCCCGGCGTTGCGACGTTCCTGGACGGCCTGGCCATCTACGTCGGAGACGCCCCGGTGGTCTCCATTCCCATCGCCGTCTGCCTCTTCTTCATGATGTACCCGATCATGGTGAAGATCGACTTCGCCGAGGTCTTGAAGGCCGGGAGGAACATGAAGCCCGTGGGACTCACGCTCTTTGTCAACTGGGCGGTCAAGCCCTTCACCATGTACGCGATCGCCGTTTTCTTTCTCGGCGTCCTCTTCCGCGGATTCATCGGGCCGGAGGCGGTCGACCACGTCAAGCTGCCTCTCGGGCTCGACCTCCCGATCGGCGCCGAGCACGGCGCGGGCAAGGTCGTCTGGCTGGAAACGTCAAAATGCTGGAGGTGCCTCTCTGGCGGAGCTATCTCGCCGGATGCATCCTGCTCGGCATCGCCCCCTGCACGGCCATGGTGCTCGTATGGGGCTTCCTGGCGAAGGGCAACGACGGGCACACGCTCGTCATGGTGGCGATCAACTCCCTCTCCATGCTTCTTTTTTACGGTCCCCTGGGAGGGTTTCTCCTCGGCGTGGGGCGACTTCCCGTGCCGTGGCAGGCGTTGTTTCTCTCCATCGGCATCTACGTGGCCCTGCCGCTCGTGGCGGGGTATGTGTCCAGGAAGCTCATCATTCGCGCCAGGGGCGAGGCATGGTTTGAGGAGAGATTCCTGCACGTGCTCACCCCCATCACCATCGCGGCGCTTCTCGTCACCCTCGTGCTTCTCTTCTCCTTCAAGGGCGGAGTGATCCTCTCCAATCCGCTGACGATCCTCTGGATCGCCATTCCGCTCTTCCTCCAGACGAACCTCATCTTCTGGCTGGGGTACGTCCTCGCGAAACTCCTAAAGCTCGAATACGCGGACGCGGCCCCGTCGGCCATGATCGGCGCGTCCAATCATTTCGAGGTCGCCATCGCCACGGCCGTGATGCTCTTCGGGCTCTCCAGCGGCGCGGCTTTGGCCACGGTCGTGGGGGTTCTGATCGAGGTGCCGGTGATGCTCATGCTCGTGAAGATATGCCTGAAGACCCAGGGCTGGTTCTCTCCCCCGGAGCCGCAATTTGTTACGGAAACAACAGAAACAAATGAAAAGAGAGGGGCGTAAGAGATGCTTGTAAAGCAGACCAATACCAATACAATATTTTTCTTGTCAATAACAACACATACCAGGCCTTTGGAATGATGGGCTTTAACCAAAGATAGGGCTTTGTTTTTCCCGATTACAGTCCAAATCATAGTACCACGGTCGCACATGAGTTTGGGCATGGAGCATTCGGCCTTGAACACTCGAGCGGCAATGGCATCGACATAAACATCATGACACAAGGTTCACAGAGCAAATGGCGTTTGTTTGAGGGGCAGTGGGATACGATCATTCTTCACAATTAGGCAAGGCTCGAATGAGAGAAGGGGAGAAAAAGATGGATATACTAAGTGTTAGGGGATGTGGTTCTTGGCTTGCGGCGCTGATCTGCATCTGCTCCATGGGCGTGCCTGCGCATGTGCAGTCGGCTTCGGAAGGGCCTCCCGCTGCGGGCCTATCCGGCGATGATGCGGCGGACCGTGTGGCGGAACAGCTCGCGCTCATCATGGATCAGGCGCGGCGTCAGGAGGGAGGGATCATTCTGGATGAGCAGCTGCTCAAGACGGCCGCCCCACAGAGGGTGCTGGCTGTTCTTGCCCAATATGAAAAGGATCCTTCGGAGGGCGTGCAGTACCTAACCTATCATTATTATCAGGAACTGGCCAGGCTCCATCCGAGTCTGGAGGTGCGGCAGGCCGTGGTTGACCGGTTTACGGAGCTTTTGACGGACGAGTCGTTCGATTGGTGGTCTGGCGTTGCGGGTTGGATGGGGGACAATTGTCGCGCGAGCGACTTCTCGGAGGCGTCCAGGGAGCGGCTTCGCCGGGCGGTCCCCATGCGTGGCGGGAAGGTCATTCGACTGTACGGCGTGGCGGACATGCAGGACATGCTGCCATACCTGCAAGGACTCCTGATCGACGAAGAGGCGTACCGGGCATCGTATGAAGCGGGAGGCTTGGCAGGCGGCTTATGGTACGGCACCGATAGCTGGCAGGCGCGTTTGACCAGGGCGCGGCTGGGCGTTCAGGAGGACATTCAGAAATGCCTGCAGTTGGTGGAGTCCGAGAAGGATGAAGATAGGCGGGTGCTTCGTTTGCTGCCTGACGTAGGTTACATTCGCCAGCCGGCGGCGATCGAATACCTTAAGCGGTACGTTTATAGCGAGGAACGGTTGCCTCGGGTGAAAGAGACGGCACCGGGGTCACCATATGCCGCTTATGCGATTCACGTCTTATGCGATGCCTTGAACAACTTCCCGATCCGGAAAGACGATGGCATAGGCTATACGGACGACGAACTTGTTCTATGTCGCCAGTGGTTGGCCGAGCAGACGCAGTGGGACATTCGGCGCTGATCGGCAGTCATGGAGGTTATTTTCAGAGCACACTCGCTGACAGTGTGGTGGGTACAAATGCAAATTCAGGCCTGGTGTCAGCCAGAAAGCAACGTGCCAAAGAAGAAGGCCAAGATGTTGGAGCAACGTACGGAGAGCACCGTCGGTCTCTCCGCCGTCCGAACGGTGCCTTGCCGTTCAAGAGGCCGATACGCTCTTCCTGGTTTGGCGCGGGAAAGGGCGGTGGGGTAAATCTATTGGCGGAGAGGCAGGGATTCGAACCCTGGGTGCGTTGCCGCACACACGCTTTCCAGGCGTGTTCCTTCGGCCTCTCGGACACCTCTCCGCGCCGTGACGATCAAACAGGTTCTTTTGTCGTGACGCCACGGCCTCTCTTACCAAAACCCCGCTTCCGTGTCCAGCGCTTTCTTGGCCGGGAGGTTCGAACGGGCGCGCGAGGCGGGCCTTTCGGCCGCTCCGATAAATATCCCTTGACCCCTACGGCGGCATGGGTAAGGTTGTCATCGGACTTTTCAAAAGACCAGCGGTTGCATTGCCAAGAAAATCATGGAGGGAAACAAAAGATGCGGCACGGCAGGTGGATTCGCATCGGCTTGGGTGTTCTTGGAGTGGGGCTGATTCTCCTCTCCGCCTATGCGGGGGAGGGGGCTTCTGCGCCTCCTTTGTCCCAGGCGTCCTCGACCGTGGAGGCGGCAAACCCCCCGCCCGTTTCCCTCACCTCCGAGAGGATGAAGGAGCTTCTGCCCGGCTCTTTGCACGTCTTCCTGGAATACCGCATGTTTGGATTTCCGCTCTGGCGGATCACCCTGGCCGGGCTCATCATCTTTCTGGCGTTTATCGCCAATACCGTCATTCGATTCCTTTTGAAACGCCGCCAGGAGGCGGAAGACGCGCGGCATGTCCCGGGCGCAAAGAGCTTCGTGGGCATGGTCATCGCCTGCGGGCAGCTTTCCCTCCGCATCGTGGTCTGGGCCTTGGCGCTCCGGTTTATACGGCCGGTGATGCTCGAGGGATTCGAGAAGGAAGTGGACCAGATCGCCGGGATCCTGTTCAGCCTGGCGATCGCGATCTTCATCTACAAGCTCGTGGACATCGTCGAGTATTATCTCGCACGCTACACCGCCCGGACCGAGACCAAGCTGGACGACATGCTCGTCCCGGCCGTGCGGAAGACGCTCAAGGCCCTGGTCCTGGTGATCGCCGGCCTCCACGTCTACCACAGCGTGAGCGGCGAGCCGATCACCGCGTTCCTGGCGGGGCTGGGCATCGGGGGCCTGGCCATCGCCCTGGCGAGCCAGGACACGCTCAAGAACCTCTTCGGCTTTCTCATGATCCTGGTGGACCGGCCCTTTTTCACGGGCGACCGGATCGATTTCGCGGGCCACGACGGCGTGGTGGAGTCGGTGGGCTTCCGCTCGGTCAAGATCCGCCGCCTCGACGGCAACCAGGTCACCATCCCCAATTCCAAGGTGGCCGACGAGGTGGTGCACAACATCGGCCGGCGGCCCTACATCCGCCGGCTCATGAACCTTACGATCCCCTACGACACTCCGCCCGAGAAGGTCGAGCGTGCCGTTGCTCTTCTGCAGGAGCTTTTGGCGAACCATGAGGGCATGCGCGAGGAATTCCCCCCCCGGGTATACTTCAACGAGTTCAATGCGGACAGCCTGAACCTTATCGCCATATATTGGTACCATCCGCCTGATTACTGGAGCTACATGGCTCACGCCCAGAGGCTGAACCTGGCGATCATGCGCCGCTTCGAGGAGGAAGGGATCGAGTTCGCCTTCCCGACCCAGACGCTCTACCTCGCGGGCGATCCCAGGCGCAGGCTTGTGATGGGGGGGCTTTCGCCTAAAAGCCCTTTCCCGAGAGAGGAAGGATAAAAAATCCCATTGAGGAGCCGGCTAAAAGATGGAAAAGGAGCGATCGGGCCCCTTGACTATTTAGAGCAAAATAGGCTCCCGTGGAATCAAGATGCCGCCATTGGTGGAACAATGATATAACCTCTTTGTAATTTATAAGATACATAAGGCATATAATCGATCAACCCCCATCAAAGTCCGGGGGAAAATGAACGATATAAGAACGATGCGGTTTTTTTCATTGATATAATCTGTATACATATTAATGAAATATCATAATAAAGACGGCGGGAATACTATTGACGACATGCAAAAAAAATATTAACCTAATACAAAAACATGGGATGTTTGAAGACATTGCCATCGGCTCGGATGAGGCGCCTTTCGTCAGGCAAAGGATTCCACGCATGTCATGCCGCGGTGATTGATACAATCACGCATTCTCTCCGGCAATTTTTCCTCAAAACTCGGCGGTATTTTCCAATGGGTGCGGCTATGCCGTTGGAATGACGCGTCTCTTTCGGGAGGCGGTACAGCAGGCTTCAGTCAGTTCGTTTTGGTTTGGGAGGTGTTTTTGGAAAGGAGAATGCAATGAAGAGCGTCATGTTTGGGCTGGGTGTTTTGGCGGTTTTGTTCATGGCGATTGGGTCTGTGTACGCAGGCGAGGAAGCGGCGGCTCCCCAGGCGGCTCCGGCCGTTGCGGAGCAGGCGCCCGCGGAGGTAATGACCGAGTTGCCGCCTCCGGTTTCGCCTCAGACGATGTGTCCCTTCATGGACAACCCGATCGACAAGGCCTTTTATGTCGACCATAACGGGAAGCGCATTTATGCCTGTTGCGCCACCTGCCTTGTGGAGATCAAGAAGAACCCGGCCAAGTTCGTCACGTTGCTTGAGGAACAGGGAATCGCGATCGAGCGCGTGCCCGTCGCGATCTGCACGAACTGCGGCGAGATCAAGGGGCCTGGGCACGTCTGCAATTTCGAAGGAAAGGAAATCTGCGAGAAGTGCGGCCTCATCAAGGGGTCGCCCGGCGACTGCAAGGTGCAGAAGGGGGCCGAGGGAGAATTCTATCTGTATCCCGATGGAACGGTCAAGACCGCGCCCGTTGTCGAGGAAGAGGCAGGCCAGGAACCGGCCGCGGCCTCAACCCCCGAGCAGGTCGAGCCCGCCAAGTAATCCCGAAATACGAGACGCAGGATCATGCGCTGCACACGGCCGGGGAAACCCGGCCGTTTTTTATTGGGCGGGGACCGCCCTTTTGGCTACGATACAACCTGTATAAGGCCGGACGGATCGGCCGCGTTTATCTCTTCGGGGTTTGTATGCTGCCCACGCCGGAACGGGTGCGCCGAAACCGCCGCTGGAGCGCTTCGCTCGCCCTGGCCGCTGCCGTGGGGGCGGCCGCGCTCGCGTGGTCACTGGTGCCGGGCCCGACCCTTTTTGCAATCCTCCTCTCCGCGGCGCTCGGCGTCGGGGCGGCCGTCTACCGCAACGGCACGCGCCGGACGCGGAAAAGGATCGAGCTTTTGAAGGAGCCCTTTCCCCCGGCATGGGAGGGAATCCTCGCCGGGCGCGTGGCCTTTTACCGGCGCCTCGGCGAGGCGGAGAAGGCCCGCTTCCGGCGGATGGTCTTCATCTTTCTCCGGGAGAAGCCCATCCACGGCGCGGGCTTCACGGTGGACGAGGTCTCGCGCGTGCTCGTGGCCGCGAGCGCCGTGATCCCCGTCTTCGGCTTCTCCGACTGGGAGTACGACATGCTCGACGAAATCGTGCTCCGGCCCGAGTCCTTCGACACCTCGGACGAGGCGCGCACCGGCCTCTACACCGGCGCCGTGGGCCTGGTGGGCGCAAGCGGCCTCATGAACGGCCTCATGGTACTTTCCGACCCCGAGCTCAGGCGCGGCTTCGAGGGGCGGGGCGAGAAGCATAACGTCGGCATCCACGAGTTCGCCCATCTCGTGGACAAGGCCAAGGGCCGTATCGACGGCGTTCCGGCGGGGCTGCCGCCCGGGCTCTTCCGGCCGTGGCTTCGCGTCATGCGCGAGATGATCCGGCAGGGCAGCCTCGGGGCGGCCGACTTTCCCGATTACGGATTCACCTCCGACGAGGAGTTCTTCGCCGTGGCGAGCGAGTACTTCTTCGAGGCGCCGGGGGAGATGGAGCAGAAGCATCCCGAGCTCTACGGGCTTCTCGAGCGCGTCTACCGCCAGGACACGGGCAGCCTCTTCCAAGGCCTCGTGGAGCGCGTTTCCCGTCCCCGCCGCCGCCGCATCCGGGGGAACGCGCCGTGCCCCTGCGGGAGCGGCCTCAAGTACAAGCGCTGCTGCGGCCGTGGGAAGCGGCCGACGCCCCGGCCTTGATCCGGCAACGGATAGGCAACGGCCGCCTTCGGCTTGGGGGAAAAGACCCTCGCTTCCCCACTCCTCCCTTCGCATAACCTCCACCCGCCAAAGGCGTTCCGGGTAGCCCCGCGGGAACGCGCCTTTGGGCGGGTCCCCTTTTCAAAAAACCGCTTGGAGAAGGCCGGGATTCATGGTACAAGGAAAAGGCTTCGTAAAAAGGCCGCGCGACGTTGCGGCTCCTGCAATTCCCGCCCGGGCGAGCCCGTCCTTTTTCACCCGGCGCCGACGCCGTTCGACATTGATGGATAAAAGGAGTCCGGATGATCATTCACCGCCAAACGTCGTTCACCCACGAGGAGATCCTGCAATGCGGCCGCGGGGAGATATTTGGGAAGGACAATGCGAAGCTCCCCCATTCGAACATGCTCATGATCGACCGCGTGGTGAGCATCGACGAGGAAGGCGGCCGTTACGGCAAGGGCGAGCTCGTGGCCGAGCTCGACATCCGGCCGGACCTGTGGTTCTTCGATTGTCACTTCGAGGGCGACCCCGTGATGCCGGGTTGCCTGGGCCTGGACGCCCTCTGGCAGCTTTTGGGCTTCTTCCTCGTCTGGAAGGGGCACAAGGGCAAGGGCCGGGCCCTCGGGGTGAACGAGGTGCGCTTTTCCGGGCAGATCCTCCCCACGGCCAAGAAGGTGACCTTCCGCATCCACGTGAAGCGGATCATCGCCCGCAAGCTCATCCTCGCACTCGGGGACGGCGCCGTGTCCGTGGACGGCCGGGAGATCTACACCGCTTCGGACCTACGCGTGGGGCTTTTCGAGTCCACCGACGGCTTTTAAAAGCTGTTGCAAAACCGACGCCGGCGCTTGCTCCGGCGCGCCGGGGCGCATGTTGGGCCGGTTTTGAAAGAGCCCCTTGAAAAAAGCTTTGCTGAAACCCCCGGTTCGCGTCTGCAAGGCCGTGCGGGGAAGCGCATCGAAATCGTTCGGAAGAGAATCTTCCGGCCGGGGCCATGAGGCGCCGCGTTCCAAGGAGCGAGGGCATGGCGCGGGTGCTTCTCTTTACCGGAACGGGCAAGGGCAAGACCACGGCGGCCGTGGGCTCGGCCGTGCGCGCGCTCGGCCACGGGATGCGCGTCCATATCCTCCAATTCATAAAGCTTGACAAATCCATCGGCGAATACAGGTTTCTTGAGGGTTTGACCGACGTGACCTTTCTACAGTGCGGCCGGGGCTTCGTGCCCGAGCCCGACGCGCCGGAGTTCCCTCTCCACCAACGCGCGGCCGAGGAGGGCCTTGCGCT
The DNA here is from genome assembly GCA_043802275.1 of Planctomycetota bacterium. GTDB lineage: Bacteria > Planctomycetota > SZUA-567 > SZUA-567 > JAFGNG01 > JAZDLH01. Next base: position 1,067 of record JAZDLH010000127.1, on the reverse strand, counting down.
CGCGGCCGAGGCTTTGTGGGAAAACGACCACGACGTGTACGTCCTGGACGAGGTCTGCGAGGCCGTGCGCCTAAGGCTATTGCGCGAGGAGGCCGTGGCGACGCTTGTTAAGGCCGCGCCGCCGGAGAGCGTGGTCATCCTCACCGGCCGGGAGGCGCCGGCGGCGCTCCTTGCCCTCGCGGACACCGCGACCGAGACGCGCCCCTTGAAGCACGCCCATGACGCGGGCCGGGGCGCGCAAAAGGGCGTGGAGTGGTGAGATTCTTTATATCCCCAAATGACCGCAAAGATCGTCGAAACACTCCTTGAAATATCCGTTTAAGGAAATGTCTTTGTCTTTTTTCCCTGGTCTCGCGTCTTTTGACCAGTCGTTGTACTTCTTTTCTGAATCCGGCCCGCTGCAATAAATAATCTTCGCGTCCGTCTCAGCCAACGGTCCCCAAATATGCGTATCATGCGGGCGTATTTCAACGCCAACAATCGCTACTTTTTGACATCTTGTTACGACTTCTTTAAAACGATTACGTTGATTTTGCAGAAATGAGAAACCAGTTACCGATTTTTTGAGAGGTGTTATATTGCACATAATAGGCGGCATTTGATTATTTTGTATTTTTATCATAAAATCATTATTATCTTCAATAATGTTGTATACTGGAGCGTCGAAAGATATAGATATTCCGATTTTAAATTTACCTTGTAGTTCAAAGGAACCGAAAATGTTGCATAGTCCATGAGGCAAAACGGCCTCAACTTCATTTGCTTCTGAAGGAGTAGAATTGTCATTAAAGTTAACAATATACCCTACTTTTTTTAAGGCCTGCCAAAGAAGCCAGTCATAATTTATTGAAATTAATGATCCAGTCCAGTTGTTCTTTTTTAGTCTTCGCGCAAGGTCAAGATAAAGATTTGTTGTTCTTAGAGCCTATCCCAAAAGGCTCAAGACATACGGTAGAAGTTGACGATAATCCTTCCATGATGATTTTTCATGGGAGGATTGCCATGGCGACAAAGACGGTACAGGATGATGGAGGGCGGATTCCGGATGCTCTTTGGGAGACCATCGA
>JAZDLH010000126.1:0-6811 GCA_043802275.1 Planctomycetota bacterium | reverse complement strand
GCTCAAAACCGCCTTTTGAAGCGTTGGGTCAAACGGTACATGGGCTAGTTATCTGGTACAGCCCCAAGTTTTATTCGCCCACGTGGCCGCCTTTGCGTGAGATTATGGAACCCACTTTTCACAAACTCATAAACGGCGACGCGAGGGACTTGTCTTTTTTGGAGGATAGGTTCGCGCACCTCGTTGTCACGTCCCCGCCGTATTGGAACCTCAAGCGATACCAGGAAAATCCGAATCAACTGGGCCACATACAGGACTACGAGGCGTTCCTTGCCGAGTTGGAGAAGGTTTGGCGACATGCATTCCGCATTCTCGTTCCCGGCGGACGCCTGGTTTGCGTGGTCGGGGATGTCTGCGTGGCGAGGCGCAACTTCGGCCGGCATCTTGTGTTTCCGCTTCACGCGGACATTTGCGTCGTCTGCCGTAGAATCGGCTTCGACAACCTGAATCCCATCATCTGGCACAAGATCGCCAACGCATCGTACGAAGTCGCAACCGGATCGAAATTTCTCGGCAAACCATACGAGCCGAACGCCATTATCAAGAACGACATGGAATTCATCCTCATGCAGAGAAAACCCGGCGGATACAGAAGACCGACGGACGCGCAGCGCGAGGCGAGCAAATTAAGCAAAGAGGAGTTCGACCGCTGGTTTCAACAAATATGGAATATACCGGGCGCTTCCACCAAACAACACCCGGCGCCGTTTCCCCTGGAGCTGGCCGTGCGGCTCGTGCGGATGTTTTCATTCATCGGCGATACCGTGCTGGACCCATTTTGCGGAACAGGCACAACCATGGTGGCCGCCATGAGAACGGGACGCAACAGCATCGGGGTGGAAATCGAGCCTGAATATTGCCGGATGGCGGCTCGATACTTGAAGGCGGAAAACACGAGTCTTTTTTCAAACGCCGAGCTTTCGTTTGAGAAAATTGACACGGAAAAGGCATGCCTCATTAAGGAAGATCAAGCCCTGTACGGAATAAGGCCCGCCAAAAAGAAATTGGAATAATCCCCGGCTGTGCAGAAAATGAACCGGCCAATATTTGCGCTTGGGGCGGGGCAGGGTGAGCTTGGCGCGAGCCATTAAGAGAAAAAATCTTGTGCGGAAACCTTCCCGGTAGTATAGTCTGAAATTTCCAACCACGCGCCGTGGGCGCAGGTTGCGCCTTGGCGGAGCAGCGCAAGGCCCTTGGACAGGGGTCTGTAACGGCCTGTCCATTCACGAGGAGGGGGGAAGCATGACCTACAGCAGCGCGTCCCTGTTCGACATTGCCGGCCGGGTGGCCGTGGTCACGGGCGGCGGGGGCATTCTCTGCGGAGAGATGAGCCGAGCGCTCGCCGATCTTGGCGTCCAGGTGGCGGTGCTCGACCTGGACGAAGAGGCGGCCAGGGCCGTGGCCGGGGAGATCAAGAAAGACGGCGGCAAGGCCGTGGGGCTTCCGTGCAACGTGCTGGAGGTCGCCTCGATCCGGGAGGCACTAAAGGGTGTAGAGAAGGCCCTTGGGCCCGTGGACATCCTCTTGAACGGCGCGGGCGGGAGCCACCCCAAGGCCACCACCGGCTCCGAGACCGTGGCCGGCCGGATCGATCCGAGCTTTTTCGATCTCACCCCAGAGGGCGTGCAGTTCGTCTTCAACCTGAACTTCCTGGGGACCCTCCTCCCGACCCAGGTCTTCGGCCGGGGCATGGTCGAGCGGAAGCGCGGCCGGATTCTCAACATCTCCAGCATGTCCGCGTTCTGCCCGCTTACCAAGGTGCCGGCCTATTCCGCGGCCAAGGCCGCGATCAGCAACTTCACCCAATGGCTCGCCGTGCACTTCGCGCCCGCGGGCATCCGGGTGAACGCCCTCGCGCCCGGTTTCTTCCTCACGAACCAGAACCGGTTCCTCCTCACGGACAAGGATACGGGCAAGGCCACGCCGCGGGGCGAGAAGATCATCAGCCACACCCCCATGAAGCGCTACGGCGACCCGAAGGACCTCATCGGCGCCATGGTCTGGCTCTTAAGCCCCTCGGCGGATTTTGTGACCGGCGTGGTGGTGCCCGTGGACGGGGGATTCTCTTCCTACGCGGGTGTCTGAAGCCTTGGGGTATGGCGACCCGACGCCGGATTTGCCGTCCTTGCACAAAGGGATTTTTGTTGAGACCGCGGAATCAGGCAAAAGGATTCGAGGAGTGAAATCATGGCGCGCTTCACCCGGATGCAGACGTTGAACAGGATGTACGAGATCGGCGTGGTGCCGGTCTTCTACCATGCGAATCTCGACACGGCCAGGAATATCGTAACGGCCGTGGCCGCGGGCGGATGCGCCCTGGCCGAGTTCACGAACCGCGGCGACCACGCGTGGGAGGTCTTCACCGAGCTCGAAGGCTTCTGCGCCAAGGAGCTTCCGGAGGTGATCCTGGGCGTGGGCTCGATCGTGGACCCGGCCACGGCCGCGCTTTACATCAATTGCGGCGCCGCCTTCGTGGTCGGGCCGGTCCTGAACGCGGAGGTCGCCCGCGTCTGCAACCGCCGCAAGATTCCCTACAGCCCGGGCTGCGGCAGCGCCTCCGAGGTGAGCGCGGCCGAGGAGCTCGGGTGCGAGATCGTCAAGATCTTCCCCGGCGCCGAGGTCGGAGGCCCCTCTTTTGTCAAGGCCATCAAGGGCCCGTGCCCCTGGACTTCCATCATGCCCACGGGCGGGGTGGAGGCCACGGACGAGTCGCTCTCGGCCTGGTTCCAGGCGGGCGTCTCCTGCGTGGGCATGGGGAGCAACCTCATCACCAAGGAGCTCGTGGCCAAGGGCGACTGGGCGGGCGTCACCGCCACGGTCAAGCGCGTGCTCGCCAAGGTGAAGGAGCTCAAGTCCAAGAAGTGAGGGTGGCGGGCAAGGCACGCGAGCCTGGACGAGCGCTCGTCCCGTCCTCCCTTCCGGTCAATCCGTTGACAAGGTAAGAAAGGAATGCTGCCATGGCGATCCTGGACATCAAGCCGAAGGCCAAGTGCCGGTGGGACGCGGTCGCGCTCGGGGAGATCATGCTGCGGCTCGATCCGGGCGATGGGCGGGTGCACACGACCCGCTCCTTCCAGGTCTGGGAGGGAGGCGGCGAGTACAACGTGATCCGCGCGCTCCGGCGCTGCTTCGGACTCGACACGGCCGTGGTCACGGCCATCGTGGACAACGGCGTGGGAAGGCTCCTCGAGGACTTCATCCTCCAGGGGGGGGTGGACATGAGCCACGTGAAGTGGGCGCCCTTCGACGGGGTGGGCCGCGCGGCGCGGAACGGCTTGAACTTCACGGAAAAGGGATTCGGCGTGCGCGGCGCCGTTGGCGTGAGCGACCGCGGCCACACCGCCGTGAGCCGGTTACAGCCCGGCGATATCGACTGGGAAAAGCTCTTCAAGAAGGAAGGCGTGCGCTGGTTCCACTGCGGCGGCATCTTCGTGGCGCTGGGCGAAAAGACCCCGGACGTGGCGAGGGAAGCCATGGAAGCCGCCCAAAAGAACGGCACGATCATAAGCTACGACCTGAATTACCGACCGAGCCTGTGGAAGGTGGTCGGCGGCTCCGAGCGCGCCATCGAGGTGAACCAAAGCCTCGCCCCGTACATCGACGTCATGATCGGGAATGAAGAGGACTTCACCAAGGCTCTCGGCTTCGAGGTGGAGGGTATGGATGAGCATTGCTCGAAGCTCGACCCTGCGAATTTCAAGAAGATGATCCAGAAAGCCGCGAAAGAGTTCCCCAATTTCAAGGTGGTGGCCACCACGCTTCGCGGCGTGAAGAGCGCGACGGTAAACGATTGGGGAGCCGTGCTTTATGCCGACGGGGAATTCCACGAGGCCACCTTGCGCGAGAACCTCGAGATTTTCGACCGCGTGGGCGGCGGAGACTCCTTCGCCTCGGGGCTCGCCTATGCCTTCCTCGCGGGCAAGGGACCGGTCGAGGCGGTCGAGTATGGCGCAGCCCATGGCGCCCTGGCCATGACCACGCCGGGCGACACCACCATGGCGCGCTTAAAGGAAGTGGAAGAGCTTGTCAAGGGCGGGAGCGCCCGGGTCCAGCGATAACAAGGTTTCATTTGACTATTCAAGCGGCGCATGGTAAACATGTCTCGTTTATCTCGAACAAATGGATACAGAAAAGGCTATTCTTGTTTTTTTCGTGGGGACATGGATGCACGTTTGCGAGCAGAGGAGAAGAGGATCGGGATGAAGGCTGTAATTATTGACTTAGGATATGCCGATTACGAGCCTGAGAAAGCCGCGGCAAAAAGCGCCGGCGCCGAGCTCGTCCTGGCCGGATGCAAGTCGCAGGCCGAGGTGCTCGAAGCGTGTCGGGACGCGGACGCCATAGCGGTCCGGCAGAGCGTGATCGACCGCCGGGCGATCGACGCCATGACGAGGTGCAGGATCATTGCGCGCTATGGGATCGGCGTGGACAACGTGGACCTCAAGGCGGCCGGCGAGAAGGGCATCTACGCCACGAACGTCACGACCTACTGCCTGGACGAGGTGGCCGAGCAGGCCCTGGCGCTTCTCCTGGCGGCGGCGCGCAAGGTGATACTGCACGACCGGTTCCTTCGCCAGGGGAAATGGGACATGGGGCCCTCGGAGAAGCTCTACCGCATCCAGGGCCGGACGCTCGGTCTCGTGGGGCTCGGACAGATTCCCCGGCGGCTTGTGAAAAAGGTCCGGGGCTTTTCGTTTCGCATCCTCGCCTACGACCCTTACGTATCGGAAGAGGAGATGAAGAAACTCGGCGTGGGAAAGGCGGATCTCGAGACGGTGCTCGGAGAATCGGACTACGTCTCGCTCCACGCGGCCGTGACGCCGGAGACGACCGACCTGATGAACGAGGCGCGCCTCAGGCTCATGAAGCCCACGGCGATTCTCGTCAACACCTCGCGCGGGGCGCTCGTGGACGAGGCGGCTCTGGCCAAGGTCCTCAGGGAAAAGCGGATCGCCTGCGCATGCCTCGACGTGTACAAGACCGAGCCCCTGGAGAAGGACTCGCCCCTGCGGGGACTCGAAAACTGCATTCTCACCGACCACTGCGCGTGGTATTCCGAGGAATCGATCATCGACCTTCAGCAGGCCGTGGCCGACCAGATGGCCATTGCCCTGAAGGGCGGGGAGCCGCCGTCGGTGGTAAACCGGAAGTACCTGAAGCGAAAGGCATGATAACGCGCCTCCATGCCGCCCGGCCTTGGCAGAACGTGCGAGGTGCGGAACGGAAAAGCGTTTGTTCCGCAATCGGCTTTAGCCGAACGATTCCACCGGCCCCAGGACAAAAATATAGAGAGAGGAGCCCATGAAGGATAAAGTCCGCATCGGCATCGTGGGGAGCAGGTTCGCCGCGGATTTCCACTGCGACAGCTACCGCCGCAATGAAAAGGCCGAAGTCGTGGCCGTGGCGGCCATCGACAACCTCGAGGAGATTTCAGCCAAGTGGAAGATCCCCAACACCTACGAGGACTACAACGAGATGCTCGGCCGCGAGGACATCGATCTCGTCTCGGTATGCGTGCCGAACTTTCTGCACCATCCCGTGACCCTGGACGCCGCGGCCAGGGGCAAGCACGTCCTTTGCGAGAAGCCGCTCGGCATCACCTCCGCCGAGGCCGAGGAGATGGTCCGGGCCTGCCGCAAGGCCGGCGTCAAGCTCTTTTACGCCGAGGACTGGTGCTTCGCCCCGGCGCTTCGCCGCGCGATCGAGATCGTGAAGGAGGGCGCGGTCGGCGAGGTCCTGTACGTCAAGGCCAAGGAGACGCACAACGGCACGCACAGCCCCTTTGCCAGGAACGCCAAGACCTGCGGGGGCGGATGCCTCATCCACCTCGCCATTCATCCCATCGGCTGGCTTCTTCACTTTTTGTCCGACGGCGGGCAAAACAAGGTCGTGGAGGTCCTCGGCAAGGTGAACGGCGGCGGCCGGGAAAACTACGTCCACAAGGAGAACACCGGCGAGGACTGGTCGCTCGGGGTACTCAAGTTCGCCCAGGGCCAGCACGCCCTGGTGGAAGGGAACTACATCACCGTCGGCGGCATGGACGACCGGATCGAGATCTACGGATCCGACGGCGTGGTCAAGATCGACCTCACCTTCGGCTCCCCGCTCGAGGTCTACAGCCGCCCCGGCTATTCGTATGCGATCGAGAAGGCCGACCACACGCTCGGCTGGACCCGGCCCGCGGTGGACGAGTTCCGGAACCTCGGGTACGTGGACGAACTGGCCTACGCCGTGGACTGTATACTGCGGGACGAGGAGCCCGTCTACGGAGTCTCGGGCGAGATGGGCCTCGCGTGCGTGCGGATCGTGGAGGCCATGTATCGGTCGAGCCGAGAGGGGAAGACCCTCCACGGCGAGTGGTGATCAGTCGGCCCAATTCTTGCAGCAGGAGAGTCAGGCATCATGGCGAAGAACACGAATTTCGACATCCCGGTGACCATCGCGGGCGTCCGCTTCCGCAATCCCTTTTACGTCTCCTCCGGCCCCACCACCATGACGGTCGAGCAGCTCGAGCGGGCCTGGGAATGCGGTTGGGCCGGAGCGTCCCTGAAGCTCACCTTTGACCCGCCGCCCTACATCAACCGCCACCCGCGCTATGGCTACTTCCCCCAAAGGGGATTCCTCGCCTTCACTGCGGAGCAGAGGCTGAACCTCAAGGAGCTTTTGAAGCTCATCGAGGAGGGGCGCAAGCGCGTGCCCGGTCTCGTCCTTTTTTCCAACATCACCTATTCCGGCGACAAGGGCCTCGCGGGCTGGGTGAACATGGCCAAGCGGTGCGAGGACGCGGGCGTGCACGTGAACGAGCTCAACA
>JAZDLH010000125.1:0-7571 GCA_043802275.1 Planctomycetota bacterium | reverse complement strand
GCCGCCCAGTCCCGCGCGGGCAAGCGCGCGGGCGGCCGTGGGCGAGGTGCCGGCCGCGCCAATACCGTGCCGCCTCATCCACCAGCAAAGCATCCGGCCGGGCGCCCGGCCGCTTCCGTCGTGCCAGACGCGCACGAGGGGCGCGGCCCCGGCGGCGGGAGCGGCGCTTCGCCTGAGCGCGAGCGCCGCGGCGATCGTCTCCACGGTTTGGTGGACGAAGGCGAGATCGACCCGCTCACTCGCCGCCAGGGCGCGGATGCGCTTCGCATCGGAAAAGATGCGCCAGATTTCGCCTCGGCGGGGAAACCGGAAGCCTCCCGCAAGCTCGAGACCGGCCTCCTCGGCCGCGGCCCAAAGGGTCTTTCCCGGAAGGCACGCGAAGAGCACCCGGTGACCGGCGCCTTGGAGGAGCCGGGCCTGCGTGAGCGCCGCCGCGCCCGGCCCGGAGTTCCGGTCGGAGGAGACGAGGGAGAGGATCGTGAGCTTCCTCATGGGGCGACCTCTTCGTAGAGCTTCCGGATGCGGCGCGCGAAGAGCCGCTCGTCGAACTCCTCCTCCACCCAGGCGCGCGCGCGTCGGCCGAAGGCGAGGCGCGCCTCCGGGTTGTCCAAGAGCCGCCCGAGGCGCTCGGCCAGAGCCTCCGGGGAGCCCGGGGGGACGAGGAAGCCCGTCTCGCCCTCGCGCACGATGTCCGGGAGCATGCCCACCGCGCTCGCCACCACGGGTTTCGCCATGGCCATGGCTTCCAGCGTGGCGCGGCTCGATCCCTCGGAGCCCACGCTCGGGAGGACGTACACGTCGCCGGCGGCGAGGACCGCCGGGATGTCCCTGCGCACGCCGAGGAAACGGACCCGGTCCGCGATGCCGAGCGCGGCCGCCTGGGCCTTAAGCTCCTCGCGCAGGGTCCCGTCCCCGGCCGCCACGAGGCAAAGGTCGGGATGCGTCCGGGAGAGGAGCGCGGTCGCCTCGAGAAGATAGCGGTGCCCCTTCACCGGCTCCAGCCGCCCCACGCTTACCGCGACCGGCGCCCCGGGCGGGATGCCCGCCTCGGCGCGAACGGCGCTTCCGACAAGGCCCGGCCGGAACCGGGCCGTGTCCACGCCGTCGGGCACGAGGCGCACCCGGTCGAGGTCCAGCCCCGCCGCCCGGTAGTGCTCCGCGATGCGCCGGCAGGTGACGTGCACGAGCGCCGTGCGGCCGTGGAGGATCCGGTTGGCGAGCGACCGGCGGACGGGCGTCACGAGCCCCCGCGTGCGGACGAGCCCGGCCTTGAGTCCCACGAGCGCCAGGGCGGCCGTCCAGGTCTCGATCGAGTGCCAGGTGTGCACGAGGTCCACGCCCTCGGCGCGGATGCAGGCGCGGACGCGGGAGGCGTCCTTCCAGAGGGCGGCGGGATGGAATCCCCGCTCGAGCCGGAGGCCCTCGAGGAGGGGGAGGCCGGCCTTGTGCGCGCGCGCGGCCATCTTGCTGCCTTGGCACGCGCCCACGATCACGCTCACGCCCTGATCGGCGAGGAGGCGGCACAGGCGGCCGGCCATGTAGCCGGTCCCGCCGCGTCCCTTGATGGAGCAGAGGTGCAGCACGGTGAGCGTCGGATTCATGGGGCGCCTCTCCCCCTTTCCGCCGCGCGAAGGCCGGCCCGCCTCGCGGCCGGAAGCAGGGGTCCCCGCTTCTCTACGGGAGCTTCCCCCCGCTCTGCAGGGCCCAGAGCCGGGCGTAGGTGCCGCCCTGCCGAATGAGCTCGTCGTGGGTGCCGGAGGCCGTGATGCGGCCGTCCTCGATCACGAGCACCTGGTCCGCGTGGCGGATGGTGGAGAGCCGGTGCGCGATGACGAGCGAGGTGCGGTTCTCCATCAGGCGGTCGAGCGCGTCCTGCACGAGCCGCTCGTTTTCCGTGTCGAGCGCGCTCGTGGCCTCGTCGAGGATGAGGATGGGCGCGTCCTTGAGGAGCGCCCGGGCGATGCAGATGCGCTGGCGCTGGCCGCCGCTCAGGAGGTCTCCCCGCTCGCCCGCGTTCGTCTCGTACCCCTCGGGCAGGGCCAGGATCTCGTCGTGGATGTTCGCGGCGCGGGCCGCGGCCTCGATCTCCTCCCGGGCGGCGTCCCTCCGGCCGTAGGCGATGTTTTCCCGGATGGTGGTGTTGAAGAGAAACGGGTCCTGGCTCACGATCGCGATGTTCGAGAGGAGGGATTGAAGGGTGACCTTGCGGATGTCCCGCCCGTCGATGGTGATGCGGCCCGTTTGGGGATCGTGGAAGCGGGCGACGAGGTCGGCGAGGGTGCTCTTGCCCGCGCCGCTCGGGCCCACGAGCGCCACGCGCGCGCCCGCGGGGATGGCGAGGTCGATGTTCTTGAGGACGATCTGCCCCCGGGCATAGGCGAAGGAGACGTCCGAAAAGCGGATCTCCCGGTGGAAGGGGGGAAGGGGCGCGGCGTCCGCCGCGTCGGTCACCTCGGCGTGGGTATTGAAGATCTCGAAGACGCGGATCGCCGCGGGGAGCGTCTCCTGGATCTCGCCGTTCGCGGTGGAGAATTCCTTGGACGGCTGGTACATGAGCCCAAGGGCCACGTAGAAGGCGTAGAAAGACTCGAGCTTCATCTTGCCCATGAGCACCCAGCGGCCGCCCACGAAGAGGACGAGCATGACGCCGATGCCGGAGAGGAACTCCACGAGCGGCCGCGTGCGCGCCCGGGCGCGCGCGCCCTTCATGCCCACGTTGAAGACGTGCTCGAGGAACCCGCCGAAGCGGCCCCGCTCCTCCTCCTCGCGCTGAAAGGCCTTGACCGTGCGGATGCCGGCCAGGAATTGGAGGAGCGCGCCCGTGGCGTCGGCCTGCCCCTCGAAGGCGCGCTTGGCCGAGGCGCGCATCTTGCGCGAGAGATGCGCCACGATGACGGCGCCGAAGGGCATGGCCACCAACGAGAGGAGCGTGAGCTCCCGGTTGAGGGAGAAGCAGGTGATGAGGCCGATGAGAAGCGTGATGGGCGCGGTGATGAGCTGCCCGAAGAGCGTGGTGGTGCGGCTGAGCATACGCATGTCGTTCGTCATCCGGGAGACGATCTCGCCCATGCGCGTGCGCTGGAAATAGCCGAGGTCGAGCGTGAGGAGGTGAGCTCCCACACGCTTCTGCGTGTCGATGATCACGCGCTGGCTCAGCCATGAGCGGAGGTAGCGCTGCAGGTATTGCGTCGTAGTTTTCCCCAAAAGCAGGACCCCCCCCAGCCCGAACGTCACGAGCACGAGGGACTGGGAGACGGTCAACCCGGGGAGCCAGGCGGGCGGGGCCTTTTTCTCCAGGATCCCGGAGACGAACTTGACGATGTAGGCGAAGGACATGTGGAACCAGCCGTAGAGGAATCCCACGAGGAGGAGCCACACGAGGCGCGGCCAGTAGCCCCGGAGGAGCTTAAGGAGGCGGAGGAGGTTCTTCATGCGTTCCCCCTTCCGGAAGGCGGCCCGGCCGGAGCGGAACGGGCCTTTTCGCGGAGGATCGCCCAGAGCTTGGCGTACTTCATGAAGACGCTCATGGCCGCGAGCGTGCAGAGGATGAGGCCGGGGATGCCGTCCAGGAATCCCCGGCGGAGGACGTACATCCGGAAGAAGCGGAACGCGGGCCGCGCGAGGAGGTTCCAGGCGGTGGGGCGCTTGCCGGCATCGAGGAGATCCTCCGCCGCCCAGGTGGTGTAGCGTCCAAACTTTTCGAGGTACTGGTCGAAGCCCGTGTAGGTGTAATGCAAAAGCCTCCCCTCGAGGCGGCCGACGCGGCCTCCCTCCACGAGCACGTCGGCGTGGACGCGCTTCTCCTCGTAGCGGCCCCGGTCGCGCCGGAAGAGGCGCAGGACGTCGTCCCGCTCCCAGCCGCAGTGACGGATGGGCGTGCCGAAGAAGTAATTTTGCCGAAGAATCCGGAAGCCGTCCTCCGCGGGCTCGCCCGCGAGAAGCGCGCGGAGCTCGCGCCGGAGCTCGCTCGTGGCGCGCTCGTCGGTGTCGATCACCAGCACCCATTCGTGCGCGGCCTGGGGGATGGCCCAGTTCTTCTGAGCGGCCGAGTTCGCGTAATCATGCACGAGGACGCGGCCGGTGAAGGCCCGGGCGATTTCGCGCGTCCGGTCGGTTGAGCCGGAGTCCACCACCAGGATCTCGTCCGCGACGGGCGCGACGCTCTCCAGGCACTCCCGCAGGAGCGCCTCGGCGTTCAGGCAGGGGACGAGCACCGTGAGCTTCGGCATGGCCCCTCCATCGGTTCCCATGATCCCGGAATGCGCCCCGCCTTACAAGTCCAGTTTCCAAAAGTGGTACCCGCCCCAGGCGCCGAAGAGGGCATTCGGCATCCACGCCGCGAGGTTCGGGCCGAGGCGGGCGGATTCCGCCAGCCCCAGGAAGAGGTGCTGCACGAGGTAGTACGCCGCGCAGACGAGGATGGCGTAGATCACGTTCATGACCCGGCCCACGCTGCTCCCGGGATCGGTCCGCTCGCGCCGGAGGACAAGGGCGAGGCCCACGAGGAGGATGACGGTCCCGGCCACGGGCGCGGCCCGCCGCTGGGCGAGCTCGGCCTGCAACCCGGTGTCCGTCGAGAGGGCCGCAAGCTCCGTCGAGGTCATTACGGCCGGGCCCAGGGCCTCCTGCTCGAGCATCGCGGGCGTCACCCGCGTCGGGATGTCGATCCGCGGAAGAGACGCCAGGCCCCCGGCCCCGCGCCGGTAATGCGCGGGATCGTATCCCTGCCGCCAGACGCGGTCGCCCAGGGTGGGGTCCCGGTCCGTGAAGAGCTCGTATTCGTTCGCCCGGCCCTCGGCCACGGCCCGGACATCCCGGATCTCGAGGCGGAAGTTGTGCGCCATCTCCTTGTCCGAGTCGAAATGCCCCATCATGTAGGTGCGGATCGTGCGGCCCCTCTCGTCCTCCAGGACGAGCGTGACCTCCTGGCCGCTGCCCTGCGGATCGAGGAGGAGGGAGATGGCGTGCGCCTCCCGCGCCAGGCCCGGCAGGACCGCGTCCCGCGCGAGAAAGATCCCCACGCCCAAGAGGAGGACCGTGGCGAGCGTCGGCGCCACCACCCGCCGGAGGGGCACCCCGCTCGCGCGCAGGGCCGTGAATTCCCGGTGGGCCGACAGGGACGAGACCACGAGCACCCCCGCCAGCACGGATACGAGGGGCACCATGTACTCGATGAAGTACTGGGGCGTGAGGCAGAGGTAGTACTTGATCACCAGCCACACCGTGGCGAGGAGGCTAAAGCCGCTCTCGCGGGCAAAGCCCCGGAACTCGTCCATCCGCTGGAAGGCGTGCACGACCGCGAGGAGGAAGCAGAGCGAGACCGCGGACGAGAGGAGCATGCCCGCCGCCGCGCGGGCCACGTATCCGTCCACCTTGGGCAGTCGATACAGGCGCATCGGAGTCGTCCTTAAGGCGCGGCCGTCACGCCACCCAGCGCATCCGGTCCCAGAGGTGAAGGGCGAGGGCCGCGAGCAGGAGGTTCGGAAGCCACAAGATCCAGCCCTCGCTGTCCGCAAGCGTCCGGCAGAGCAAAAACAACAGGAAATACGCGGCAAAGACCGCGAAACCCAGGCCGAAACGCAGGGTGCGGTCGCCGTGCTGCGTGACGAGCCCGAGAAAGGCGCCCGCGAGGGCGAAGAGCAGGCATGAAAAGCTGAGGCTCAAGCGCGTTTGCAGGGCGCGGGTCACCTTGCGGTAGCTCTTCCGGAACTCGTCCTCCGGGATCTTTCTCGCGGCCGCCTCGCTACGGAGCTCCTGCAGCCGCGCGAGGAGCTCCCCGATGCCCCAGCAGGAGACGCGCTCGCGCGAGATGAGGGTGCTCACCTTGGCCTCCACCGGCAAAGGCAGCATCGTCTCCCGGGAGAGGACCATCTGCGAGGCGGCCGGGCCCTTGGGATCGAGGGTCTCGATGAAACAGTTTTTCAGCACGAGAAACACGGCGCGCTCCTCTTTGCCCTCGGGCGTGGTGAAGGGTTGGACCATGACGGCGTGATCCTGGGCGACCACGCGCCGCACCGGCCGGCTGTAGACCGGTTCCGGCGTTAGGGCTTCCTCGCCCGGGGCGGCGGGCGGGTGCTTGGGCGGCCGGTCGTACTCGGTGATGTCCAGCGCGTGCCGGCCCTCCTTGTCCTCCGGGAAGCGGTAGATATGATAGGGCCCCACCTTGACCTTGCCCTGGTAGGCGAGCCTCCGCTGGATGAGGTTCACGCGGCTGCTTAGGATGATCCGGGAGATCTTTTGCGTGGAAAAGGTCAGGACCGATTCGTTGAGATACAGGGTGAAGAAAACGGAAACCAGGCCCACCGCGAAGGCGGGCAGCCACATCCAGCCCGGCCGGACGCCGCTCGCCTGCGTGGCGGCGTATTCATTCTCGCTCCCGAGGCGGCTGTAGCAGAGCACCGTTCCGACCAGGATCGCGGGCGGGATGACCTGCCCCGAGAAGAAGGGGAACAGAAACGGCGCCACGGCCAGGGCCGTGAGGAGGCCCACGTTCTGCCGCAGGAGCCCCCCCAGGAAGAACGGGAGGACCGCGAAGCTTAGGATGAGGAGCGCGGGAAAGAAGGCCCTGGCAAGTTCCCGCAAGACGTAGAGGGGCAGCGTGATGAGCACGCGCTTGAAGAGCTTCGCCAGAAACCACTCCGCCGCGCGAAAGATCAACCTTCGTCCCCCCTCTTCTTCCCAAGCGAGCGGCAGGCCTCCAGCACCTCCTCCACCGCGATGGACTGCATGCAGGTGCACGCCTCCCGGTGGCGCCGCTTCCAGCAGTGCGGATGGTTGGCGCATCGGCCCTGGATCATCCGGTGGCCCGCGCCGTAAGGGCCGTTTCTTAAGCCGCTCGTGGGGCCGAAGAGCGCCACGGTCGGTACGCCCGCCGCCGCGGCCATGTGCAGGGGCCCCGTATCGCCCCCGACGAAGAGCGCCCCCTGGGCGAGGAGAGCCCAGAGCTCCCGGAGATCCGTCTCCGGCGCCATCATACAGGAAAGGGGGGCGGATTGCACGATCGCCTCGGCCATTTTTTTCTCTTCCTGGTTCCCCCACGCGACCACGATGCGGAGGCCCGGATCCTTTTCCAGGCCCTGGGCGAGCGCACAAAACCGCTCGAGCGGCCAGCGCTTCGCCGGCCACCCGCCCCCGGGATTCATCACCGCAAAGCCTTGCCGCGAAAGCCGCTCCCGCGCGAGGAAGATCTTCACCACCCGCGACTCTACGCTGGGCCGGGGAAACCGGACCGAGGCGCCGTTCATGCCGAGCGGCCGGAGGAGGGCGAGATTCCTTTCCACCACGTGGCGCTCCGCTTCCTCAGGTGTCACGAGCGTGTTGTTGAGGAGGCGCGAGAGCTCCTTGCCCTCCCGGCCGCCGAACCCGATCCGCTTCGGAATGCCCGCCAGGCGCGCGGCGAGCGCGCTCTTCGCAAGACCCTGCAGGTCGAGCGAGGCGTCAAAGGCCAGGGCCTTCAGCCGCTCCAGGATGCTGCGGAGCTCAGAGAGGCGGCGCGACAGGGACCAGCCGGACCATGCCCGCCTCGGAATGACGATGAGCTCATCCACCACGCGCAACCGGCCCGTCGCCGC
>JAZDLH010000124.1:0-2812 GCA_043802275.1 Planctomycetota bacterium | reverse complement strand
CCAGGATCTCGGTGATTTCCTTGGTTTTGGGATGCATGCGCCTTCTCCTTCCCTTGGGCAGAGGTTTTGGCGTTCTATGGATACTTCCGTATCCGGGCCGAACGATCAACTGGCGCAACGGTCTTCCGTTGGCAGGCCTATAGCCTCTTCGAGCGCTTTTTTATAGAAGCCATCGGCCATTAAGTCAAGAAAAATGGCAAGAGGAGAGGGTGCCCTCCCAAGGACAGGTTGCCGCCAGGGTCTTGCCATAGCCTCATGTGTCGGGGTGGTCGGAAGATTATTCCGGCGTGGGGGCTGCGCCCCTCGGGGCCCGTGCAACCGTGGTTTCTCTCGGGCCGCCATGCGGCCGCTGCTCGGCGGGGGGTTCGGACTTGAGCTCGTCCAGCTCCTTTTTCAGGGCCGTGTGACGCTTGCGGACGTCCTGGATGACCCGGTCGCGGGTGCCTTCCGGGACCGCCACGAGGTTTTGCAGGGCGGTGGTGGCGACCTCGAGCTGCGTGGTTCGATGGAAGAACTCCGCCGACACCTTCCGGTGTTCCTTGGCCAGCCCATCCAGGGCATTGGAGTCCTGGACGCTCTTCAAGACGTGCTTGAGGCGCTTTTCAAAGCTCTGGGCGCGGCCCACGGCCTCCTGGGACTTGAGAACGCTCCCTTCCCGCTCCAGTTTCGCCGCCTCCTCCAGGATGCGCGAGACGGTTTTTTGCGCCTCGTCCATCTCGGTCTTGAGCTCCTGCAGGGCGGCGTGGGTCTTGTCGTGCTTGCGATGGAAGCCCTCCAAGGAGTGCTGCATGATCGAGAGGAGCGTCTCCAGGAGGACCGTGTATTTTCGCAAGAGCATGTCCGGCTTGGGCGCGTCCTCGTCCCGGCAGGCGAGGGCGGCATGGAGCGCGGCGTGGTAATCCCGGGGGTCGTTGCGCTCCTTACCCCAATACATGTAGCGCTCCGCGTTGCGAAGGGACGCGGCAAAGGCCTGGGTCCGGTCCGGCGCTCCGAGAAGACCGACCGCGATGAATTGCATGAGGTCCGAAAAGACGTGCCCCGACAGGCTCAAGAGCGAGCCCATCACTCCGGGGGAGGAGGAGGGCTTGCTTGGGGGCCTTTCGGGAGCGGTCACGTCCGGCATGGGTCTCGCCCTTTGTCCCTTTTCCCAGAACTCCCGGTCGAATTCCTTTTGTCAATCCGATCGGCCGACTTCCCAAGGATGAATCCCTGAAGGCCCATCTACGGTTTATTATCGAAATGCGCGGGGCGGGGTCAAGGGCGGAGGCCCGAGGAGGGCCTTGAAGGGAAGATCGAGCGACCGGGCATCTTGCGGAGAGGCCTATGGCTCTTGTGGCGGCGCGGCTTCCACCACGCCTTCGCGCGAGATGGCCTCTTGCGCTTCGCGCACGCCGCGCTTGATCTCCTCGACCATCTTTCGCTCGATGCCAAAGCCGTCCTCGCCCAGGAGCGTGTCGGTTTTCAAGAGGTAGGCCTCACGGTGCGCGAGGTAGGGCGCGACGGAACACCCCACGAGGATGACGATCGCCGCGAAGATGGGAATAAGCGAACGAGCAACCGTGCCGTAATAAAGGCCGTATTTCTTTTTCCCCGTGGCGAGCCGCGTGAACATTATGAAAGGCACGGCGATGATAAAACCGGAAAAAGCAAGCAGGGCAAAAAACAGATAGAGGTATTCTGTTGGAAAGGGAGAAGAGGGAAAATAATTAATATTTAAAAACCGAAGACTCAAGAGCACAAGTAAAACCAACAAGAATAAAACGAGTGACAGCCGGTGACTCCGCGTCGAAATGGGCGGCATCGGGATGTTAAGGACCGCACAACGCTGCCGGATCACCCCAACGGACTGGGTGAATGCAAGGAGGAAAACGGTCGATACAAGAACGGCTAATTCCAATGTAAGCTGAGGCAAAATGACCTCGATTGAAAAGTCTCGCCGGGCGAGGCCGCTATAGCGTGAGTAAACAAAATACAGGGCTATCGGCAGAAGCACCGAGTTCCCAAGGATGCGGGCCGTCTCTTTCCAGTTGGGCAGGAGTAAAAGCGGCGAGGATGCCATTCCCCTTGAAAAACGCCAGCGGAAGGCAATCACGAGCGCCGCAAGCATGAGGACGACGAATATCACGAGGGAAAGAAATAATGCCAGCCACTCTCCAAGGAGATGATCGAGGTAGCGGCCGGGCGCAAGGTCCTCGACCGCGATAGGCATGTATACGGATGGGATTAAAAGAAGGGCGAGTATACTCCCGCGCGCCCGGATGGGATATTGTTCTTTCGCCAACGCCAACTCGAGTTCCGCCAGATGTCTCTTGGCTTTCAACCGATTGAACGGAACACACAGCAAAGTCGCCGCGTGCCTAAGCGACGCGGCCCTTTTCTTTTCGCCTATGGATTCGAGCAAGGGGATGGCTTCTTGTTCTCCTATATCCTTTATGATGTAACAACCAGCCCATGTCTCGAGCAGAAGCCGGGCATCGCCCATTATTTTTGTGAAGAAGGCGTACCAGGCATCGAGGTAAGGAATCGCCTCCACTTTCTTGCCTTCGGAGATGAGGAGCTTTGCATAAAGAGGCGCGATCCTTGCCAATCGCCGGTGATAGTGGAAATCGGGCACGAGCGTGCCCGCGGCGATGCCGATTTTGACAATCCGTTCCTCCGTCCTGCGGTTCGGCGGCAGGATCGAAAGCCGGAGGTCGAGCATCTCCTTTGCATAGGACTTGTAATAGGACTTGTTCAGGGCTTCGAGCATTCCGGCCATGGCCTTGTCGAGGAGCGCGCGGTTATTGACAACAAGCCTGGTTATATTTTTCTT
>JAZDLH010000123.1:0-3966 GCA_043802275.1 Planctomycetota bacterium | reverse complement strand
ACGTCGTGGAGCACCCGGAAGCCGAGATTCCAGGTCCCGTTTTCGCAGTGGAAGCTCGTCTCGGGCGCCACGGCGTTGGAGTCGAGCGCCGCCGAGAGAATGAACGGCTTGAAGGCGCTCCCCGGCTCGAAGATGGCCGCCACGGCGGGATTGAGGCGAACGGCCGGATCGGCCTCCCTCGCCTTGTTCCCGTCGAAGTCCGGCAGGTTCGCCATGGCGAGAATGTCGCCCGTGAAGGGGTCCATCACGAGGCCGCTCGCCCGCCTGGGCTTGTACTCCCTCCAGACCTTGGCCAGTTCCCGCTCCACGAGACCCTGGATGCAGCCATCCAGGGCAAGATGGAGCTCGAGGCCGTCCACGGTCGGCTTGAGGGGATGTTCTCCCACGGAAAAGACGCGCCGGCGTCCGTCGCGCAAAAGCCGCTCCTCCCCCGGGGACCCGGAAAGGGCGCTCTCCCAGGCGAGCTCCAGGCCCTCCTGGCCCACGCCGTCGATATTGGTAAAACCCAAAATATGGCACGCGGTCCTCCCCTGCGGATAGCGGCGCGTTTCCAATGGAACGAGCCGCACCTCCGGGAGATCGAGCCGCCGTATCGACTCCGCCTCCTCGTCGCTCACGAGCCGGCGTATCCAGAGGAAGCGGCTGATCCGACCGCTCGCGTGGCATTCGGAGAGGCGTTCGAGCGCGGCTTTCAATTCTTCGTCCCTTAGGCCGAGGGCGTTGCGCAGGGCCGAGAGCGTGGAGCGCAGGTTCGAGCTCTCTATAGGATCGATCGCGCAGCCGTAACCGCGAATGGAAAGGGCGACTTCCCGGCCGTCAGCGTCGAGAATCGCGCCGCGCCTGGCGGGCAAAGGACGCGTCCCCTCGAGCTGCTCTTCCGCGTGCCGGGCGATCCAGGAGTGATTGACGTATTGGAGATACACGAGCCGCCCGCCCAGGCCGGCGTAGCTTACCAGCACCAGGCCCAACAAAAAAACGGATCGGCCCCGTCGGAATGAAAGAAGGTTCGATGCCTGGGCAGCACTTGTTTTCTGCATGGCCCATTCCTCATTCCTGCGCTGTCGGGACATGGGCGAAGGTATTCCCGGGCCGGTCGAAAGGCTGCGGCTGAAGGGCGGTAAGACCGAGACTGAGCTCCCGGTTAAGGGCTTTCAAGTGTTCGGGCGCGGTCAGGGTAGCCAGTTCCGCCTTCAGGGTGTTCGCTTCCTCGCGCAGGCGCGCGCGCCGGGCCACGAGGTCTCCTATCCGATAGCCCGCATGGAAGCGGGTGATTTCCTCGTGAGCGGCCAAAAACGCGATCATGCTGAGGAGAACGACGAAGAGCACAAAGGTCGCAACCCGCACGGAATCACCCCTTCCTGGACACTTATATCCCTTTTGTATTCCCGCATCTTAACCGGCCCCGACAGAAAAATCCCGCCGCAACCGGCCTGGAATCGAAAAAGACCGCTCTCAGGCATCCGGTCCCGCCGCAAAAGACTTCAAGAGGACGCGGAGCTTGGCGCTTCGGCTTCGCGGATTTCTGTGCAGCTCCTCCCGGCTTGCCGTTATGGGCTTGCGTGTGAGGACCTCGTAAGTTCCCTGGGTTTGCCATGCTTGAAAGGCGTACTTGACCTGTCGGTCCTCCAGCGAATGGAAGCTGATCACGGCGAATCGTCCGCCGGGCGCGAGAATGCCGGGGATCATTCCCAAGGCACGCTCGAGCTCGCCCATCTCGTCGTTCACCATGATCCTCAGGGCTTGGAAGGTCCTCGTGGCCTTGTCGATACGGGCGCGTCCTCTCACAGCGCGTCGCACGATCGCGGCCAGCTCTCCTGTAGTTTGTATCGTCTTCTTTTGCCTTTCCGCTGCAATACTTTTGGCGATCCGGCGGGACTGGCGTTCTTCGCCGTATCTCCATATGAGATCGGCCAGTTCCCGCTCCGAAAGCCGCTTGACGAGATCCCCTGCCGTGGATCCTCCCGATGTGGGATCCATGCGCATGTCAAGAGGCCCGTCCCCAAGAAAGGAAAAGCCGCGCTCAGGACTCTCCAGCTGAAGGGAGGAAACCCCCAGGTCCAACAGAACCCGATCGGCCTGCGCAAGACCGTGGAAGGTCAAAAGGTCGGGCATCTCGACAAAGGAGGCGTGATGAAGATGCACCTGGGTCGGGGCATGGGAGAGATTCGAGCAGGCGCGCCTTATGGCTTCCTGATCTTGATCGATTCCAATGAGAATGCCTCCCGGCGCTATGGCTTCCGTTATGGCCGCCGCATGACCGCCCAACCCGACTGTTCCATCTATAACTACTTGTCCGGGAGACAGTAATAGATTGTCCAAAACCTCTTTTACAAGAACGGGCTGATGGAGCGAATCCTCCCGCCCGCGATGTTGGAATCCGGAAGCGTTCATGGAGCGAATCGGGGCTGGACGGTGATTCCAAGGCCCAACGTTGGAAATGACAGGGCGCTCGCACCGCACTTTTTGAGAAAAAGAGGTGCGGAGAGCGAGGCGATAGTCTGGGCGCGCCGGTCAAGATACAGGCGATCGGGGAGGAGGATCGGTATCTTTTCCGGGCTCATCGCCCCGCCCTCCGCAAGCGGGAAGCTTATCTGTTCACCTTGAAAGAAAATGCGGCGAAATAAGGGGTTGGGCTGCAGGAACTCCGCCGGCCCTGAAAGCACGGGCGCCAAACCCCACCCCCGGGTTTGGCGCTCACGCATCCGCTTTCAAGGATTCCGACAGCGATATTCCTGCGTATTCCGCTCCCAAGGTCCGCACCCGTTCCATGCGGCGTTGCAAGATCTCCAGGTCCGCCGCCTCAATGCGCGCGGCTCGTTCCAGGCACCCCATCACCCGGCCGACCACGCCAACTCTCACCCCTGCCCCCTCAACAACCGTTGCCATGACCCCCACGATGGTCCCCTTTCCATTCCTGGATCGGCTCCCCCAATCCGGTTCCTCCATGCTTCTTCCCATAAACCAGTCAGCGGCCCCTTCGCTACGGCCCTTCTTCTCCTGTCTCCTTCCATCCCGGGCTGAATCCACGCACCGCTCGTATTTCTTCTTTCCAGCCGGATATTTTTCGTGAGCTTATGGATGCCTATGGGCCGAAGATGCGACGCGCCATGCGCTCGCGCTTGTCCTCCGTCCCGGTGCGGGAGGCCTTTCGCGCGCCTTCGCGCCTGGATGCGTCCCAAATTTCCACGCGGTCGTTATGTCCGATGAACACCACGGCGCTTCCGGAAATACCTGCCGCGGCACGTAGCTCTGCCGGAATCACGATCCGCCCCTGGGAATCCATGTCCACGGCATAAACTTGTTCGAAGAAATCCCTCAAAAACGCGGCGTCGTTTCGTGTCTCCTCATCCGCCATGACCCTGGCCACCACGTCGCGGAATTCCCCGTGCGTATAGCAATAAATGCAGGGCGCCTCGCCCCGCAAAAGCACAAAGCCCTGGGCAAGCGCCTCGGGCGAAAGCACGGCGCGGAACCGCGCAGGCATGGCCGCCTGTCCCTTGGAGTTGATCTTGTGCTCGCTTTGGCCGTAAAAGAACGGGGGCAGGATATTTTCACTCATGACCGTCTCTCTTTATCATTCTCAAATGAAGGCCATAGATCGATTCACTACTTCATGCTTAATCTTTCTTTTTATCCCTACTACATGCTACTTTATATATTTCTAAATCACTAAGGCAAGTGAATATTTTCCCGAAAAATGTCGTAACTGAAGTCATAACAATTAAATAGAAAGACTGCGCACAATATATTGTGGTTTGTTTAGATAGCCCTACTGTAGGTTGCGTGAGTATGTCCGATAAATATTTTTATCCAGAGGTAAAAATCTTGGGGCTGTACCAGATAACGTGAGAAAAAGTTATACTGGACGCCATGCGCAAGAGCCGATTGGCTTTTAAAACACAGGCTCGACTGATCGAGCATTTTGTTGCCGGCACGACGGCACGAACGGCGGCATCGCTTGTGGGC
>JAZDLH010000122.1:0-17646 GCA_043802275.1 Planctomycetota bacterium | reverse complement strand
CTCGGCAACTTTGGCCGGTCGCGCCACCGGATCTCGACCCGCGAACTCACCAACGTGACCTTCAACGACGTGGCCGGCATCGACGAGGCCAAGGAAGAGGTCGGCGAGCTCATCGAGTTCCTCAAGAATCCCAAGCGGTTTCAGCGGCTGGGGGCCCGCATCCCCCGCGGCGTGCTCCTGGTCGGCGAGCCCGGCTGCGGCAAGACTCTGCTGGCCAAGGCCATAGCCGGCGAGGCCGACGTCCCCTTCTTCAGCATCTCGGGCTCGGACTTCGTGGAAATGTTCGTGGGCGTGGGCGCGAGCCGCGTGCGCGACCTCTTCGAGCAGGCCAAGGAGAGCGCCCCCTGCATCATCTTCCTTGACGAGATCGACGCGGTGGGCCGCAAGCGCGGCATGGGCTTCAGCGGCGGCCACGACGAGCGCGAGCAGACCCTGAACGCCATCCTCGTGGAGATGGACGGTTTCGAGACGAACGAGAGCATCATCGTCATGGCCGCCACGAACCGGCCGGACGTGCTCGATCCGGCGCTCCTCCGGCCCGGCCGTTTCGACCGCCGCATCTTTGTCGACCTCCCCGACCTCAAGGGTCGAGAGGAGATATTGAAGGTGCACGGCCGCAATGTCGTCCTCGCCAAAGAGATCGAACTGCACCGTCTCGCGCGCGGCACGCCGGGCTTCAGCGGCGCGGACCTCGAGAGCCTCATCAACGAGGCGGCGCTCCTCGCCGCCATGAAGAACAAGAAGAAGATAGACATGGAGGACCTCGAGGAGGCCCGCGACAAGGTCCGCTGGGGACGGGAAAAGCGCTCCCGGGTGACGACCGAGGAGGATCGCAAGATCACCGCCACCCACGAGGCGGGCCACGCGCTCGTGAACCAGATTCTTAAGGACGTCTCGCCCCTGCACAAGGTCACGATCATCCAGCGCGGGCAGGCGCTCGGCGCCACCCTGCAGCTCCCGGAGAAGGACGAGGTGAACATCAGCCGCAAGCGGGTCTTGGGCGACCTGCGCCTGCTCTTGGCGGGCCGCGCCGCGGAAGAGGCCCTGTGCGACGACATCACCTCGGGCGCGGCGAGCGACCTCGAGCGCGCCTCCCGGATCGTGCGCGCCATGATCTGCGAATGGGGCATGAGCGACGCCCTGGGGCTCGTCCACTATGGCGAGCGCGTCCCGCCCTCCTTCTTTAGCGAAAGCGCGAATTCGGAGCATGTATTCTCCGAAGCCACGGCCCAGCAGATCGACGCCGAGGTGCGCCGCATCATCGACACGGCCTATGCCGACAGCCGCAAGATCATCGAGGAGCACCGACAGGAGCTCATCGCCATCCGGGACGCGCTCCTCGAGTTCGAGGTCCTGACCGCGGAAGACGTCCAGGAGATCCTGGCCGGCAACGGCCTGGACGCGCTCCGAAAGAAAAAAGCCGCCCAGATCTCCTCGGCCAAGGAGAAAGAGAAGTCCGACTCCTCCGCGGCGGCGGAAACGGTGGACGGCAAAGAGACCGTCGCCAAGGTCCCCCCGGGCTATGTCCCGCCCCTGCCGCAGGGAGCTTGACCGGGATGAGCGGCGAAAACGGACCTCTCCCCTCCTCCCGGAACGGTTGGATGCTTTCGCCGGCGGAGAAAGCCCTGGTCATGGGAATCCTGAACGTCACGCCGGATTCCTTTGCCGACGGGGGAAGATACTTCGACACGCCGTTCGCCGTGGCCCAGGCCCTCCGGATGGAGGCGGAAGGCGCGGCGATCATCGACATCGGGGGGGAGAGCACCCGGCCGGGAAGCCTTCCGGTTCCGCCCGAGGAGCAGTGCCGGAGGGTCCTTCCCGTCATCCGGGCCCTGCGGGAGCAAAGCGGCATCCCTGTCAGCATCGACACCACCCGCCGCCGGGTGGCCGAGGCGGCGCTTGATGCGGGGGCGGACATGGTCAATGACATCTCCGCCCTGCGGGAGGAGCCGGACATGGCCCAACTCCTGGCCGAGCGGGGGGCGCCCGTGATCCTCATGCACATGCAGGGAACGCCGCGCGAGATGCAGAAAAATCCGCGCTATGCCGACGTCGTCGAGGAGGTAAAGGCCTTTCTCGCGGAGCGGCGGGAGTCGGCCGTGGCGGCGGGCATCCGGCGGGACGCGATCGTGCTCGACCCGGGGTTCGGATTCGGCAAGACCGCGGCGCACAACCTGACTCTCCTCGCGAACCTTTCGCGGATCGTGGCGCTCGGCTCGCCCGTCCTCGCGGGCCTCTCCCGCAAGTCCACCATCGGCGCGGTCCTCGACCTTCCGGTGGAGGAGCGCCTCGAGGGGAGCCTGGCCTCCGCGGTGCTGGCGGTGGCCGAGGGCGCACGCTTGGTTCGCGCGCACGACGTGCGGGCCACGGTGCGCGCCGTCCGCATGGCCGAGGCGGTGGTGTCGCACCGGGCCAAGAAGGGAGACGCATGACATCCGACTGGCTCAAATCGCTCAGCGCCCATCCCCTGGGGCTGTGGGGACCGGCCCTGGAGA
This sequence comes from Planctomycetota bacterium, assembly GCA_043802275.1. Classification (GTDB taxonomy): domain Bacteria; phylum Planctomycetota; class SZUA-567; order SZUA-567; family JAFGNG01; genus JAZDLH01. The sequence continues at coordinate 15,151 of JAZDLH010000122.1, read as the reverse complement.
TTTTCATCCTCACGATGCTCACCTACCTCATGCTCTCCGTCATGCGCGGCACGCGCGGGGCCGGCATCCTCCGCGGTCTCATCGTCTTCTACTTTGGCGGCATCGTCACGATCCTCCTCGTCGCGCAGGTCGCCCGGCTCGAGAACATCCGATGGATCATGGAGAACCTCCTCGCCATCGCCATCATCGCCGTGATCGTGGTCTTCCAGCCGGAGATCCGCCGCGGCCTTGTGCGCATCGGGGAAAACCCGGTCTGGGCGCTCTTCGGCGGCCGGAAGACGAGCTCCATCGACGAGGTCATCAAGGCCGTCGTGAATCTCTCCAAGCGCAGCATCGGCGCCATCATCGTCATCGAGCGCGAAACCCGGCTCGGCAGCTACATCGAGGGGGGGGTCATGATCGACGCGGCCGTGCAGAGCGACTTGTTGAACACGATCTTCTTTCCCAAGACTCCCCTCCACGACGGGGCGGTCATCATCCGCCAGGGGCGGATCGTCGCGGCCAACTGCCTCCTCCCCTTCACGGAGAACACGGAGATCTGCCGCGGCATGGGGGCGCGCCACCGCGCCGGGATCGGTCTCTCCGAGGAGGCGGATGCGGTGGTGATCATCGTCTCGGAGGAGACGGGGGGGATCTCCGTGGCGCTCAAGGGGGAGATCGCGCAGAACCTCGACGCCGGCCGCCTGCGGGAGATCCTGAGCGAGCAATGCGCTGCGGAGGTGGAAGGCGCGCTCATCCGGGAGGAGGCGTGACATGCCGCAGGGAAGAAAACGCCGCTTCGACTTCCTGATGATCACGCTCTCGTTCTTCTTCGCCATCCTCGTCTGGTTCTACGTGGATGCCCGGCGGATCGAGTCCAAGGAGGTAAGCGTAGGCCTTCGCATCGCCGTCCCAGCCGAGTGGGAGATCGAGGAGCGCTCCCCGGCCTCCTTCCAGGTGCTCCTCCAGGGTCCCATGGAGCAGATGAAGACCCTGCCCCTCACGCGGCTCGAAATCCTTAAGCGACTCGATCCCCAGGGCCAGGAGAGCGATACGTACACCGAGACCTTCACCATCTCGGACAACGAGCTCCCCCTGCCGCCGGAGGTGGTGGTGGTAAGCAAGAGCATGGAGACCTTCAGCATCCGGCTGGTGCGGCTCGTGCCGGAATACATCCGGGTCGCCCCGAAATACGAGGGAAAGCCCGCCGAGGGCTTCCGCGTCCTCCGGATCGAGGCCGAGCCCAAGTCCGTGAAGGTGATGGTGCCCAAGGGACTGGTCAAATACGGAGACATGCTCGATTGCTATCCCGTCGACGTGAACGGCGAGGCGGGCGATGTGTACCGCCAGGCGAGCGTGAAGCCCACCCTCATCGGGGAGCGCCTACTCACGAGCGACGAGGACATCTGGGTCTCGGTCATTATCGAGCCGATCCCCGAGACCCGGACGATCGAGGGCGTTCCGGTGCGCGTCCTGTACGGCCCGCCGCTGGACGTCCGGATTCTCAAGATCGTTCCGCCCGCCGTGGCCCTGGACGTCGAGGGGCCCAAGGCCAAGGTCGATCCCATCAGCGAGCGCGACTCGATCGTATATGTCGACCTCGCGGACCTCGCGGAGCCGCCCAAGGGCGACGTAGAGCTCCGGTGCCGCACGCGCCTGCCGGACAAGGTGACCGTGAAGGCCATCCGCCCGAGCACGGTGCGGCTGACGATCCGTTGAGGGAGCGGACAGGGAGAAGGCGAGGAACTCGGCATGATCAAGCTCGGCGTCAACATCGACCACGTGGCCACCCGCCGGCAGGCGCGCCGGACGGTGGAGCCCGACCCCGTGACCGCGGCCGCGGTGGCGGAGCTCGCGGGCGCGGACGCCATCACGGTGCACCTTCGCGAGGACCGCCGCCACATGCAGGACCGCGACGTGCGTCTCCTACGCGAGACGGTGCGCACGCGCCTCAACCTCGAGATGGCGGCCTCCGAGGAGATCGTCCGCATCGCCCTGTCTCTTTGCCCGGACCAGGCCACCCTCGTCCCGGAGAAGCGCGAGGAGATCACCACCGAGGGCGGCCTCGACGTCGCCGGCTCCTTCGAGCGCATCCGCGAGGCGACCGGGCGCCTGCAGGAGGCCGGCATCCGCGTGAGCCTCTTCATCGACCCGCATCCCCGGCAGGTGGAACGGAGCGCCGAGACCGGCGCCGCGTTCATCGAGCTCCACACGGGCGCCTATGCCTCCGTCTGGGGAAAGGAGGCCCGGACGCGGGAGGAGCTCTCCCTCCTCGCCGAGGCCACGGCCCTGGCCCGGAAGTCGGGCCTGCGCGTGAACGCCGGCCACGGCCTCACCTACGCCAACGTCGGGCCCGTGGCGGCCCTCGTCGAGGTCGAGGAGCTCAACATCGGCCACAGCATCATCGCGCGCGCGGTCCTCGCGGGGCTCGGGCCCGCGGTGCGCGAGATGAAGGAGATCATGATCCGGGCGCGCCTGGAGGCGCTCGGGGCCGGCTGAGCCCGGAGGACGGACGGCGAATCCAAGGGAGGAAGGCATGTTTACAGGATCCATCGTGGCGCTCGTCACGCCCTTTACCGACGACGGCCGCGCCGTGGATTTCGACAAGCTCGACGAACTCATCGAGCGCCAGATCGCGGCCGGGACGCAGGGCATCCTTCCCTGCGGCTGCACGGGCGAGGCGGCCACCTGCAGCCACGACGAGCAGGAGGCGGTCATCGAGCGGACCGTGAAGACCGTGAACCGCCGCGTCAAGGTCATCGCGGGGACCGGATCCAACAACACGGCCGAGGCCATCCGCCTCACCCGGTTCGCGGCCGACGCCGGCGCGGACGGCGCCCTCGTCATCACGCCCTACTACAACAAGCCGACCCCGGAGGGCCAGTTCCTCCATTACAAGGCCATCGCCGAGGCGGCTTCCATTCCCCTCATGCTCTACAACGTGCCCGGTCGCACCGGCACCAAGATGCTCCCGGAGACCATCGCCCGCCTGTACAAGGAGATCCCGAGCGTCCTTGCCGTCAAGGAGGCCTGCGGGTCGGTCGACCAGGTCAGCGCCATCCTGCATCTGTGCGACATCACCGTCCTCTCGGGCGACGATTCCCTGACGCTCCCGATGATGGCCGTCGGCGCGACGGGCGTGGTTTCGGTCGTGGCGAACGTCGTCCCGGAGGAGGTGGTTGCCATGACCAACGCCTGGCACGCCGGGGACACCGAGGAAGCCCGGCGGATCCACTACCAGATCCTCCCGCTCTGCAAGGCCATGTTCCTCGAGACGAACCCCATGCCGGTCAAGACGACGCTGCAGATGATGGGGCTCCTGAATGGCGTGCTTCGCCTGCCGCTGTGCGCCATGACCGAGACCGGCACGGCGGGGCTCCGCAAGGCCCTCCTGGATTACGGTCTGCCCCTCGCCGTGTATTAGGCGCGCCGGGTCCCGTTGCAAGGCTTCCTCGCGGATACGACACGAGGAACCAAAGCCGCGGAGCGGGCAAGGAGCGCCACGCCGGTCGGCGATTGGAACCTCGCTCGCTTCTCCAGGGAAGGGCTTTAGGAACGCAGGATGAAAATCGCGATCATCTCCGACATCCACGCCAACCTCGAGGCCCTGACCGCGGTGCTCGAGGATATCGAAGCCCAGAACATCAAGCGGATCATCTGCCTGGGCGACATCGTGGGCTACGGACCCAATCCCATCGAATGCCTCTCCACCATCGAGCGGTACTACGTGACCCTTCTCGGCAACCACGAATCCGCCCTTGCCAACGGAACGGGGCGCTTCAACGCGCGAGCCCGCCGGGCCCTGGAATGGACCACCCACATGCTCCAGGGCGCGCCCGAAGGCGAGGCGCTCCTGGCGCGCATCTCCGGCCTCTCCCCCTGGTTTGAAAAGGACGACGTCCTCTACGTGCACGGCTCCCCGCGCGACCCGATCAACGAATACCTGATGCCGACCATCTCCCGGGACCCGACAAGGCTCATGCCCCAGTTCGATCTCTTCGAGCACTATTGCTTCGTGGGGCACACCCACGTGCCCGGGGTGCTGGAGATCGGGAAGCCCTTCGAGCACCCCCGGGATATGCTCATGAATATCTTCATGCTCGCCGAGGGGCACAAGGCCATTGTGAACGTGGGATCGGTGGGCCAGCCCCGGGATCACGATCCCCGGGCGTGCTACGTGCTCTTCGACGGCGACGCGGCGGTCTATCGCCGCGTGCCGTACGACGTGCAGACCACCGTGGAAAAAATACGCTCGACCCTCATGCTCGACAACTTCCTCGGCGAGCGGCTCCTGGAAGGGAAGTGATACTTGGCGCTACATTAGGGGATTTTTGTTTTGCGTTTTTCGGCAAATCGCAAGAAAGCGCCTTGCAAGGAACGAATGCCCCATGCACAAGATTCGCATCCCATCCCTGGCAGAGAACGTGACTGTGGCCACGGTCGGATCGTGGTGCGTGGACGAAGGCGCCTCGGTGAGTAGCGGCGCGCCGCTCGCGGAGCTTTTGACGGAAAAGGCTGAGTTCACCCTGGAAGCCGAGGAGGGAGTCGAGGGCAGGGTCTTGGCCCGCCTCGCGGCCGAGAAGAGCGTCCTCCCGGTGGGTTACATCCTATGCCTCGTGGGCGAAAAGGCGGACGCCGAAGCGCTCGCTTCGGCGCAACAGGAAAACCGGGCGCTGCTTGAGCGCGCCGCGGACGAACGTCTCGCTTCCCTTTTGCCGGCCGATCCTTCCGCTCCCCCGTTTCCGGCCGTCCCGCCTGCCGGCCGGGAGGACCGCGTCCGCGCCACGCCCGCGGCCCGTCGACGGGCCCGGGAGATGGGCGTGAACCTCGCGGACCTCGTGCGCACGAGGCGCCCAACAGGCACGGTGCGGGAAGAGGACGTCCGCGCCCATGCGGAAAGGACTTCCCCATGATTCTCGGAATCGGCATCGATATCGTCGAGATCGCCCGGATCCAAGCTTCGATCGAAAGGCACGGCTCTCGCTTCTTGAAGAAGATCTTCACCACCGGAGAGGAGGGTTATTGCACGGACTACGCCCGTCCCTCGGAGCGCTTCGCCACCCGCTTCGCCGCCAAGGAAGCGGCCATGAAGGCCCTTGGGACGGGCTGGCGGGACGGCGTGGGATTCCGGTCTATCGAGGTCACGAGCGACGAGAAGGGCGCGCCGGCCCTGCATTTTTCCGGTCGCGTCCAGACCCGCGCCCGGCGGTTGGGCGTGCGGCGCGTCTTCGTAACCCTATCGCACAGCGACCATTATGCCGTCGCCCAAGTGATCCTGGAGGGAGAAGATCTGCCATGCCCCCCGGCCGAAAACGAAATCGCATAACCGCAAGAGAACGATGTTGGGCATAGATAGAGGAACCCGCGCGCCATGAAGGGCCAAGCAGCTGTCATCACGGGTTTGGGAGCGGTAAGCCCTTATGGGATCGGAGTGGACCTTTTTTGGCGAAAGCTTGTGCTCGGCATAACCGCGTTCCGCCCGATCACGCGCTTCGATGCCGCCCCCTTTCGGAACATCCTTGCCGGAGAGGTGCCTGATTTTCCCACCCCTTCCGGGACGTCGAGCGCCGCGGCTTTTTGCGAAACGGCCGCGGTCGAGGCCGCGTCCCAGGCTTTGCTGCAAGGCTGCAACCCCCGCCGGACGGGGCTGATCCTCGGCACGAACTTCGGCGGGGCCGAGACCCTCCTCCGGGCCCTCGCTCGGATAGGCGAAGCGCCTTCCACGCCGCCGGAGCTTTCTTCCGCCTCAATGGGTGAGGGACTTGCAATGGTGCGCCGCAAAATCCCAATCCAGGGGCCCTGTGCGGTCTTGAGCCTCACCTGCGCCTCGGGCGCGGCGGCCCTGGGCCTGGCCCTTTCCTGGATACGGGAAGGTCGCGCGGACGTCGTCCTGGCGGGCGGGTATGACGAGCTCTCTCTCCATGCCTATGCGGGGCTCTCGAGTCTGCGCGCCATCACGCCCGACCGGATCCGCCCATTCGACGCGCGGCGGAACGGCGCCCTCTTTTCCGAGGGAGCCGGCATGGTCGTAGTTGAGTCGGAACGCCATGCCCGGGAGCGGAATGCATCCCCCCTCGCCCGCCTAACCGGTCGCGGCATGAACAACGACGCCTTCCATATGACCGCCCCGGACCCGAGCGGGCGCGGCATCGCCGCGGTGATGCGCATGGCCCTGGCGGACGCGGGGATTTCTCCAAAAGAAGTCGTTCACGTCAACTGCCACGCGACCGGCACGAAATATAATGACCTCATTGAAACGCAAGGCATCAAGCAGGTCTTCGGCGACCAGGCCTATCGGCTGGTTCTCACCGCCAACAAGTCCTGCATCGGCCACGCCCTGGGAGCGGCAGGGGCGCTCGAAGCCATTGCCGCCATCCTCTCCATCCGAGAGGGCGTGATCCCCCCCACCATGGGCCTGTAGGAGCCCGACCCGGAATTGGACCTCGATTATTGCCCCAACATGAGGCGCATCCAGCCTGTCCCCGTGGCCATGAGCAACTCCTACGGCCTCGGCGGGACCAATGCGTCCCTCGTCTTCGAGGCTTATTGAATTGACATTCGCCTGATGCCCATCTTTCTTTCAACCGCATTCGCAATCCTAATCCCTTTTCATATAACAAGATGAAACCGTCACAACTTTAGCTCTTAGAACCACTTGACATCGCCCAATAAAATGATACAATGTGGAATAGGGCGGGTAGCCCTCCAATAGGACACGGGACATTGGAGGCGATTATGGAAGCGACACTCGGTCATTTTATCAAGCCCTTTGTCCAGGACCATCCCCAAGAAAATATACTGGTGGTAGATGATGAAGAAGATCTGCTTCTCCTCCTTCAAAACGCCCTGAAACATATCAACCTCAACGCCACTCCGACCAGGTCGGTGAAGGAGGCGAAGCAGCTCTTGAAACACGCCTCCTTCGATCTGATCATCACGGACATCCTTATGCCGGAGGAAAACGGCATCGATCTTCTCCGCTGGTGCCGCACCCACCACATCAAGTCGTCGGTCATCATGCTGACGGGCTATGCGGAATTGGGGCATGTGATCGACGCGCTCAATCTTGGAGTCCACACCTTTCTCCTCAAGCCCTTTCCGCTATCCAAGCTCCTGGCGGCCGTGCAGGCGGCGCTCGCCATCACGCGCTGCGCGCGGGTTCAGAAGGAATTCCAGGAGCACCTCTCCTCGACGAACGCGACCCTCCGCCAAAAGGTGATCGACGCCGTACTGGAGCACGAAGCCCTCTTTCTCGGCGCCCTGTCGGCCCTCGCGCAGACCATCGACGCGCGGGATCCCTACACGCGGCAGCATTCGAGCTCCGTGGCGAGCCTGGCCAAGCGCCTGACCATGAAGATGGGGCTTTCCTTCGGGGATCAGTACATCGTCGAAACGGCCGGCGCGCTCCACGACATCGGCAAGATCGCCGTGCCGGAGAAGATCCTGCTCAAGCCCGGGAAGCTGACGCAGGAGGAATACGACGTCATGAAGATGCACCCCCTGCGCTCGGCCATCATCCTCAAGCCCGTGCCCGGCATGGAGATGGCCCTCCCGGCGATCCGCTCCCATCACGAGCGCATCGACGGCAAGGGCTACCCCGACGGACTCAAGGGGGAGGCCATCCCTCTCCTCGGCCGCATCCTCGCGGTCTGCGACACGTGGGATGCCATGACCAGCGACCGGCCCTACCGCCACGCCTTGACCCTGGAGCGCGCCGTGGAGATCCTGCGCGAGGTGCGCGAAAAACAACTCTCCGGAGAGATGGTCGAGGTATTCCTCGAACTCGTAGGCAAAGGCGAGATCAAGCCCTCCAAGATCGAATCCGTGCACACGCTCGCTTGAGAGCGCTCCCACCCCGTTTCCTCACTGCGACGGATCCTTGGCCCATGCCGAACCCCCCGGCAGGGTGGTTTCCTCACCCCCGGTTGTTGGAAAACACAGGGCGAAGGGAACGTTCGCGACGGCAACCCGGCTCAAGGCTCAAGGAGAATCAAGGCCCAGGGATCCAATACGAAGGCATCCTCCTGCCTCGTGAAGGCCCCCACCAGGGCTTCGGCGTTCCGGAAAGAGATCGCCTTTGCGAGGCCGCCTGCGCTCACGGTGTGCTTGTGGCCGTAGCGGTTGAGAAGCAACGCGGCGCTCTCCTTCCCGTCCAGGGCGGTCTTCTTGAGGGCGAGTACGTTTTCGGTTCCGATCTCCACGCGCTCCACGGAGTTGTCCTCCTGGAAGAGGCGCCGCGCGACCTTCAAGGCATTCACCCGGGCGATAAACTCCGTCAGATCGTCGGAGATCCCTTCCCAGTCGCCCGGACGGGTTTTCACCACGTGCGGCCGCTTGCGGAAGCCGTATTCAAAGCCCAGCACGATCATCACGCCGCTGGCGATGAGGGCGGTGAAGGCATAGTGCTGCTCCACGCGGGGGACGTCGCCGCGGAACTCCTCCATGAGTCGCTCGGTGTCGTGGGATTCGGGAAAGGAAATCGAGCGCGTGCGGCCGCAGCCGTCGCGGAGCTGATGGAGAAACCAGTCGTCGCGGTAATTCCACCACTTGCCCGAATTGAAGGTGAAGTCGAATCCCGCCTCGGTGAGCGCCAGGTTGTCCTCGAAGGGACAGCCGAGGGTCTCGGCGAAAAAGACCGCGTCCGGCGCCTCCTCCCTCGCCCGGCCGATGAGGAGCCGCCACAGGGGCAGGGGCACCTTGTACGCCGCGTCGCACCGGAAGCCCCGCACGCCCCGATCGAGCATCTCCTTCATCCGCTGCCACCAGTATCCATATAGGCCGGATTTGTCGGGGCTGTTTGCGTTGTCGATCTCCGCCAGATCCCCCCAGAGTACCCAGTGCCCGTTGTCCATGGCGCCGGGGTGCGCGATCGTGCCGTCCGCCAGCCACTTGAACCACTGCGGATGCTCCTTGAGAAGCGGCGAGTCGTGGGCCGTGTGGTTGATCACGAGATCCACCATGACCTCCATGCCCGCTGCGCGGCTCGCCTCGATGAAGGACTGGAAGGCCGCGAACTGCTCCTCCATGGACCCCTGGGGGAAGAAGAGGGGATTCAGCCGGTCGTAATCCCTTATGGAATAAATGCTTCCGGACTCGCCCGGATACTGGATGGGGTTGAGGAAGATCCAGTTGAAGCCCATCTTGGCGGCTCGCTTCACGTGCGCCATCCATCCCGCAGCCTCGCCGGCGAGGGGGGGAAAGAGATTGTAAATAAACGGCACCTCACGCGGACCGACCTTCGATCGGATCATCCCGAGATTCCTTTCTCTTTCCATCTTCCATCCAAATCCGTAGGAGGGCGCCTCAACAAGCCTCCATGCGGCGGTTCGCAAAAAAATCCGAAAGGATCGCCGCGCATTCCGTGGCGAGGAGTCCTTCTTCGACGCGGACCTTGTGATTCAGGGCCGGGCAGGCGAGGACATCCAGTACCGAGCCGCAGGCGCCCGCCTTGGGGTCCTTCGCGCCGAAGACGAGCCGCTCGATCCTCGCGAGGACAATGGCCCCGGCGCACATGGCGCAGGGCTCGAGCGTGACGTAGAGAGTCGACCCGCTGAGCCGCCAGCTCCCCAGGGCCGACGCGGCCTGCGTGATGGCGAGGATCTCCGCGTGGGCGGTCGGGTCCTGCAAGCCTTCGCGCTGGTTGTGGGCAGAGCCGATCACCTCCCCGTCCGCCACGAGCACCGCGCCCACGGGCACCTCGCCCCGGGCGGAGGCCGCCGCGGCCTGGGCGAGGGCGCGCCGCATCATCACCTCGTCCGCGGAGGCCAGGAGATCGATCCCATCCGCCATGAACTTACCTCAACCGGTCGATGGCGCAGAGGGTCACTTCCTCGCCGGAAAGGAGAGGACCGGCGTGCTTGCGGAGGCGCTCCATGAGAAGGTCGGCGGCGGGACGGCCCGTTTGCAGGGATTCGAGAAGCGCCCCTTCCAAGGAGGCGCGCGGCAGCGTATTCATCCGGTCGTCCACGCACTTCATCAGGCCCGCGGTGTGCGCCAGGAGCGCGCCTCCCACGGGTAGGGTGTGCCGGGATTCCTTGAATTTCCATTCCGCCAGGATCCCGAGGGGCGTGGCCGTGGTGGCATCCAGGGGATGAAAGGAGTGCGCCTCCGGAGAGAGGAGATAGAAGCGGATGTTCCCCGCGCTCGTCAGGTCGAATTCGCCCGTGGCGCAGTCCAGGATCACCAGCGCCATGTTCACGAGAAGGCCCCGGTGCCTTTGATCCACGAGGAGGGCGTTCACCGTCTGGAGGGCCTCGGCCGCCCTCAGGCCGCCGGCCAAGGCGCCGCGGAGCTCCATCACCGTGCACGCGATGCCGAAGCCCGCCTCCACGCCCCTGCCGGAGGTGTTGCCCATGGCCAGGGCCACGCGGCCGGCCGAAAGACGGATCACGTCGTAAAAGTCGCCGGACATCTCGAGCGAGGAGTTGCGCCGGACGGTAATCCGGATCCCTTCGCTCTCCGGAATCTTATAGGGGGTGAAGCAGCGCTGGAGGGTGTGGGCGTACTGAAACGCCCGCTCGATCCGCTCGCGCGCCATGATGTCCTCGCGCGGGATTCCGCTTCCGGCGGCCAGCGCCAACAGGGTGGCGAGCTTGCGCCCCAGGGCCTGCTCCTCGTAGGTGAAAAACTCCCCCTCCTTCTTCCCGGCGGCGGTCAAGAATCCCATCACGCGCTCGCGAAAGACCATGGGCAGGCACAGGGTCGCCCCGGGCAGGGGAGACCCGGCGACGGCGCCGCGGCCGAGGAGTCGGCGATCGTGCTCGAAGACCCGCGCCCGCACGTCCTTGGTGAGCGTCGCGCCGTCCATGCCCTCGGTGACCGGAAGGGCCGCCACCTGGGCCGGATCAAATCCCACGCCGGCCGTAAAGGTGAAGTTCCGATTGGTCTCGTCCAGGAGCAGGACCGAAAGGACTTCGGCGTTCAAGGCCTGCGCGGCAAGACCGAGGCATTTGGTAAAGGACCGGCCGAGGGGCTCGCCCATGGCCAGTTGGCCGATGATGGCCAAGAGGACGTCGCCGGGGTCGTGCACCCCCATCAGCGGATCGTCCGCCCGCAGCCGGCGGGTGGTGCGGCGCCGTTTGGGAGAAATGCCGCCCAGGATCCGTGTCGTCCGCCGCCGTTCTTTTTCTTCCGCCATGGACAGTCCCTCGCCCGCTTCCGGCACAGCCCCCTATTGTTTCCGGACCCGCATGGAATGGAATATACGTTTGCGAGCAGGGCCTGTCAAGTCGCAACGGAGAAACACCTTGACAAGACATTCCACCCGCTTTACGTTGATATCCGAGGTTGGAATCCTCAAAGAAGAAAGACCCCGAGAATCGTTTCCCGTCCATCGCCACGGACGCGACCTGGAAGCCACGGCATGCGGCAGTACAAAGAGAGAGCGGCGGAGCTGTTGGGGCCGCTAACGGGGCTGGATCCGGAGGAGGTCTTGAGCCTCCTCGCCTTGCCCCCCGACCCGGCGATGGGGGACATCGCCCTCCCCTGCTTTGCGCTCGCCAAGGCCTGGCGGAAAAGCCCCGCCGACCTCGCCCGGGAGCTGGCGGAAAAGCTGAAAGGCTCCCCTCCCTTCTCGCGGGTGGAGGCGAGCGGCCCGTACGTCAACCTCGCCATCGACCCGCGCGACCTGGTCCAAACCGTCCTCGAGGCGGCGCGCCTCTCGGGGCCCCAATACGGCGCGAGCCAAGCCGGCCGGGGCCGGACCGTGCTCATCGACTTCTCGAGCCCCAACATCGCCAAGCCCCTGGCCATCCACCACATCCGCTCCACGATCCTTGGCGCGGCGCTCGCCCGCCTCTACCGCCACGCGGGGTACACCGTCGTCACCTTGAACCACCTCGGCGACTGGGGCACCAACTTCGGCCAGCTTATGGTCTCCTACAAACGCCACGAGGCGGAGCACCCCGGCCGGAAGGCGGACATCCACGAGCTCCTGCGGATGTACATCCAATTCCACCGGGAAGCCGGGGAGGACGGGCAAATGAACGAGGAGGCGCGCGCCTGGTTCGCGCGGCTCGAACGGGGCGACGCCGAGGCCGTGCGCCTGTGGAAGCTCTTCTGCGAGGAGAGTCTCGCGGCCTTCCGGCACCTCTACCAACGCCTGGGCGTCTCCTTCGACCATTATCAGGGCGAAAGCTTCTTCAACGACAGGATGGAGGCCACCCTCCGGCGGATCGCCGAGCGGGGCCTCTCCGAGGAGAGCGAAGGGGCGCTCGTGGTGAAGCTCGACGCGGAGGGGATGCCGCCCTGCCTCCTCCGGAAACAGGACGGGAGCACCCTCTATGCCACGCGCGACCTCGCCGCGGCGGAATACCGCCACGAGCGTTGGCGCTTCCACAAGTGCCTCTACGTCGTCGCCAACCAGCAGGAGCTCCACTTCCGGCAGGTCTTCCAGGTGCTCAAGAAGATGGGCTATGCTTGGGCCGAGGACTGCGTGCACGTGAAGTTCGGGATGCTCGCCTTCGGGCGGGGCGTCTTTGACGCGGACGAGGAGGGGGATTCGTCCGGGCGGCTCACCGGCTCCACGCGCAAGGGGCGGATCGTCTTCCTGGAGGAGGTGCTCGACCGCGCGGCCGAGCGCGCGCGCGAAATCATCCTGGAAAACGCGCGCGAGGAGGCGGTGAAAGCCGGGGCCGACCGCCTCGCCGAGGAGATCGGGACGAGCGCGATCATCTTCAACGAGCTCGGCCAGCGCCGCATGAAGGACGTGACCTTCACCTGGGAGAAGGCGCTCGACCTCCACGGCGATTCCGGACCGTACCTTCAATACACCCATGCCCGCCTCTCGAGCGTCCTCCGGAAGTACGGCCAGTCGCTGCCGGAGCGCATCGACTTCTCGCCCCTCGGCACGCCCTTCGAGCTCGAGGTGGTCAAGGCGGTGTCCCGCTTCCCCGAGAGCGTGGAGCGCGCGGTGGCGGAGAACGAGCCGTCCCTAATAAGCGACGGCCTGCTGGAGATCGCGGGCGCCTTCAACCGCTTCTTCACGGACAAGGCCAACCACCGGATCGTGGGGGAGGAGGAAGCCCTGAGCCGCGCGCGCGCAGGTCTCGTGGACGCCGTGCGCTCGACCCTCGCCACGGGACTTTCGCTCCTCGGTCTCGCCGTCCCGGAAAGGATGTAACGCCCCGCGCCGGCGGCAGGGCCCCGGTCCGAACCCGGCTCTACCCGATGGGCAAAAACGGGTGAATCGGCTTCGACGAGCGGTGCTGGAGCCCTGGCGCTGGAGAGGACCGGTACTGGGAGAGCCATGGAAAAAATACCCGTCACCATGATCCGCGAGACCTTGGAGGGAATCCCCTCCTTTCCGCTCCCTCCGCCGTACCGGGCGCGCTGGTACGAGCCCGGCGACAAGGAAGCGTGGCTCCGCATCCACGTGGAGGCGGATCTCTATAACGACATCGCCCCGGACCTCTTCGACCGGGAATTCGGCCGGGACGAGTCGCTTTTAAGCGAGCGCATGTGCTTTCTTCTCGACGAGGAGGGCCTTCCCTTCGCCACCGCGTCGGCCTGGTTCGACTCCGACTATCACGGCGGCGCCTGGGGCCGGGTGCATTGGGTGGCGGTCCTGCCCCACCTGCAGGGAAGAGGACTCTCCAAGCCGCTCTTGAGCCTCGTTTGCGAGCGGATGGTCGAACTCGGCCATGCGCGGGCGTATCTCACGACCGCGACGGTGCGCGTGCCCGCGATCCGGCTCTATTTACGCTTCGGATTCGTACCCGATATCCGAAACCCGGGGGACCTTGCCCGATGGCGCACCCTGCTCGGCAAGATCCCCGCCCATGAGCTTCGCCTCCCCCGCGAGGAGGATCTCTAACCATGCCGGGCGAGCGGGATTCTATCCGTTCCTTCCCCTTCTTCTTCCCGAGAAACCTCCTCGGTCGGATCGGCGCATTCTCCCTTCTCTGTCTATGGCTTCTGGTCCTGCCGGCTCAACCCGCCGACGAGCCGGCAGACCTTTCGGTCGAGACGCCATCCAGCGGCGAGGAGCTGAATGCGCCACGGCCGACCGTGGAGATGCCCGCCACAGGAGAGCCGGCAAGAGGAGCCGGCGAGACCGCTCCCGAAGAGGAGGAATGGGACGCGCATCCCGCGAGGCAGAGGCCGGAGCCCGAGCCCGTCATGGATTCCGAGCGGGAGGCCGAACGGCTGGAGCGCCGCGATGAGCTGGTGAGCGCCGAGGAAGCCTATGCCGCCGCTCTCCGGGAGGCCGTCCAGGCCGCCATCGCCAAAAAGGAGGGCCCGGGGGCCGCCTGGTCATGGGCACGGGCGGAATTCCTGCTGGAGAAGGCCCATGACCTCAGCCGTTTGACCCTGGAAAGCGCCTCCCTCGAAGAAGCGCTCCAATCCATCCGGTCCCAGGCCGCCCTGGAACCCGTTTTCCGAGCGCGGCTCCTATGGCTCCAGGCGAACCTCGATCTGCGCCAGGGCCGACCCGAGGAGGCTCGAAACCTGACGGATGAGCTGGGCCTCCTGCGCGACTGGCTCATCCTCGGCCCCTTTGACAACCAGCGGGGCCGCAACTTCGAAACCGCCCTGCTCCCCGAAACCGAGCCCATCGACCTGGAACGCGCCTACGACGGTCTCAAGCGGCCGGTCTCCTGGCGAGCCGTCGCCACGCCCGAGCCCCTCGGTTTCGTGAACCTCGACGCGTATCTCAGCCCGAACGACGAGTGCCTGGCCTATGCCCTTTGCGCGGTCTATGTCCCGGACGACACCGCAGCCGCCCTGCGGACCGGAAGCACCGACATGCTCGCCGCGTGGCTTAACGGGAAGCCAGCCTATCCCTTCCTGGGCTCGCGCCTGGCCGATTTCGATCAAGACGCCGTCTCCCTCTCCCTTCGCGCCGGGTGGAACGTCCTGCTCCTCAAGGTGGGGGAGGCGACCGGCGAGTGGGGGTTTTATGCCCGGATCACCGCGCCCGACGGCGCCCCGCTTCCCGGGCTTCGGGCCGCGAACGCCCGGGAGACGGTCCGCGAAGCCCTCCGTTCGTCTCCCCCGCCTGCAAGCGTCGCCAGCCAAGCGGCCGAGACGCCGCGTTCCGTGCCCGCGCCGCCCCTGCAAGCGGTCTTCCCCGAGTCCGGCGAAACGTCCCCGGAGGCGGCATCGCACCCTGTGCCGGAGACCGCCCTGTCGACCGGCGCCATAAGCGCGCTGAAACAAACGATCCAAGAGG
>JAZDLH010000121.1:0-9340 GCA_043802275.1 Planctomycetota bacterium | reverse complement strand
GCTTGGCGGGTGCGCGTCAGAGCTCCACGAATTCCACCGCCTCGCCCCGGGCGCCCACGTTCTCGCCCAGGATCACCACCGCGCCCAGAACTCCCTCGATCGAGGCCGCCCACGCGAGCGCGGGCTCGATGTCCGAAGGCTTGGTCACGCGGTTTCCGAGCGCGGTCGCCACCGCGTCGGCGAGCGCCGTGTCGGGCGCCAGAATCGTGGCCGCGTCGCAGAGGCCGAAGGAGAGGCTGTGCCCCACGGTGCCGGAGCTCGTGCAGACCCCCAGGGGCGTTTTTTCCGGCCGGATCTTGAGGCCCAGGCGCATGGAAAGGGGGCTCTCGCCCGCATAGAGGGCCAGGGTCCGCTCGGTATGGGTGGCGAGAAAGATGTCGCCGCCGTTCTCCACGATCACCTGGCTCGTGGAGGCGAGAAGGGCCTTGCCCACGTACTCGGCGACGCACCCGGCTATCGCCGCCATGGGACCGGTCCCGGCCGTGCGCCCCGCCCGGATCATGGCCTGGATCTCGTGGGGCCATTCGCGGCGGAACTGGGGATAGGGGTCCAGGGTCGTTTCAAAGTCGGGGTGGGTTTCGATGAAGCGCTCAAGCGTTCCCCGGACGCGGTGAATGGCCGAGAGCGCCGCCCCGGACAGGTCGCGCTCGGCCGCGATCTGGAGATCGGTCTCCTCCACCCGGACCTCGAAGGTCACGAGACCCGAGGCGGTCACAAACTTGCGGTAAACGCGCGGCTCGTACATGGGAAGATCCCGTCTGCGGGCGGCTCTTTCCCGGTTCGGGCATGCCTCTGTCGTCGTCCCCGGGGTTCATGCCCGCCATGCCCCCTTCTCACCATACATTTCCCCGTTCCCCTGTCAAAAAAAATCCGCGGGCCCCGGGAGGGGTCGTGCATGGGACCTTATGCAAGCGCTCCCCGTTCCCGCTTTTTCCACGCCCGTTTTTACAAGGGGCGGCTTTCCATCGAAACGTAAGGAATCGCCCGAGGTCGCTCAAGAGGCCAATCGAGGAGGAAAGAGATCACGCCCGCACAAGGCGATCGATGGCGAGGAGCGTAAAGAGAAACTCTTCCAGGCCTTCCAGGGGCAGCATGTTCGGCCCGTCGCACGGGGCACGTTCGGGCGCATCGTGCACCTCGAGGAAGAGCCCGTCCACGCCCGCGGCTGCGGCCGCGCGGGCGAGCGTGGCGACATGCTCGCGTTCCCCGCCGCTCGAGGAGCCCCGCCCGCCCGGGAGCTGCACGCTGTGCGTGGCGTCGAAGACGACCGGCGCGCCGAGGCCTCGCAGAATAGGCAGGGCGCGCATGTCCGAGACCAGGTTATTGTAGCCGAAGGAGGTGCCGCGCTCGGTGAGGAGAACGTTTCGGTTGCCGGTGGATTCCACCTTGGCGAGGACCTCCTGCATGTCCCACGGCGCGAGGAAGGGACCCTTCTTCACGGCCACGGGCCTGCCGGTTTGTCCGGCGGCCACGAGGAGGTCGGTTTGGCGGCATAAAAAGGCCGGGATCTGGAGGCAGTCGAGCGCCTCGGCGGCGGCCTCGGCCTCGGCGGGCGTGTGCACGTCGGAGAGGACCGGGAGGCCGGTCTCCTCGCGGACGTGAGCGAGGATCGCCAGGCCCCGCTCGAGGCCCGGCCCCCGGAAGGAGCGGACCGAGGTGCGGTTCGCCTTGTCGTAGGAGGCCTTGAAGACGAGATCCGCGCCGGAGGCCTCCGCGATTTTTTTAAGCGCCCGCGCCATGCCGAGGCAGTGCGCCTCGGTCTCGATCGCGCACGGCCCCGCGATGAGCGCGAGGGGCGCGCCCCCGCCGAAGCGCGCGGAGCCGATCGCAACCGGTCGAACCTCGGGCAGCATGCGGATCACCCTCCCGCCGGGGGCGACATGGTGAAATGCCGGACCGCCATCTCCACGAGGGGCGCCCGGAAGAGAAGCACCGCAAACGCGCCGAGGCAGAGATAGGGTCCGTAAGGCATGAGGCTCTCGCCCGTGCGGAGCTTGGCGATGACGCCCGCGACCGCCCCGGCGATCGTGCCGATAAGAAACGCGAGGAGAATCCCCTGCCAGCCGAGAAAGGCGCCGAGAAAGGCCATGAGCTTCACGTCGCCGAAGCCCACGGCGGTGGTGATCTCGGGGTCCTTCTCCCGGAGTTCCCGAATCTTCCGGCGGTAGGCCGCGGTCCCGATGAGGAGAACCACCCCCATGAGTCCCGCCCCGACCAAGAACCCCAGGCCGCCGGCGAGAAGGCCGTTGAAGTGCGCGCCGGCCGCCGGGTACCAGTAGGAGGCGCTCAAGGACTCTTGTTCCGTGAATTGGAGCGCCGGAAAGAGGGTACTCGCCGCGAGCGCGAAACCGACGCCGGTGTAATTGAGGCCGTCCGGGATGAGGGTGAGGTCGTAGTCGATGAAGGCGATGGCGATAAGCAGGCTCGTGAAGCAGAGCCGCGCAAGCATGGCGCCGATCCCCGCGGCCGCCCCCGCGCCGTAAGGGCCGGCAAAACGATACCCCACCGCGGCCCAGGCAAGGCCGGTCAAAAGCTCCACGGCCGGGTAGCGCAGGCTGATGGGTCGGCGGCAGCCCCGGCAGCGGCCGCCCTGGAGGATCCAGCTAAGGAGGGGCAGGTTCTCCGCGCCGGCGATCTTACGGCCGCAGGCCGGGCACATGCTGCCCGGGTAGAACAGGCTCACCCCGCGCGGCAGGCGGCAGATCACCACGTTCAAAAAGCTCCCCACGCACAATCCGAAGAAGAAGAGCACCAGGGCGTAGACGACCGGAGGGGGCGGCATGGGCGATCTTGTCTCCTAAAGTTCCGGTTCCGCGTTCGGGTTCGCGCGACCTATACCCGCACCATGCGCACGGATTTGACAAAGGGGATCCGGCCGATCGCCTGGAGGATCTCCGGCGGGATCGTCTCCGCGTCGCAGCGGACCACGCTCATGGCTTCGCCCTTGAGGCTGCCCCAGGCGAGGCCGGCGATGTTGATTCCGGCGTTGCCGAGCGCCGTGCCCACCGCGCCGATCACGCCGGGGCGGTCTTCGTTGCGGATAAGGAGAAGCGTCCCCTGCGGGGCGACCTCGAGGAAGAAATCGTCCAGCATGACGAGGAGGGGGATCCTTCGGCCGAAGATGGTGCCGGCCAGCTTGTGCACCCCGTCGCCCGTCTCGATCTCGACCCGGATGAGGCTGCGGAACTCCTGCGCGGCCTCGGTCTGGGTCACGCGGATGTCGATGCCGCGCTCCTTGGCCAGGATCGGGGCGCTCACGGGATTTACGTGCTCCTCGAAGCAGCTCATGAGCCCCATGGCGAACTGGTGCGTGACGCTGCGGAGGTCATGCACGACGATCTCGCCCCCGTAGGTCAGCTCGAGCCGGCGGACCGGCCCCTCGAAGATCTGGCCGGCGAGGCGCCCCAGCCGCATGGCGAGGACCCCGTAGGGGGCGAGCTCCTCCGCGTCCGCGACGGAGAGGGCCGGGTAGTTGAGGGCGGAGCGGATCTCGCCCTTCTTCAAAACGTCCACGATCTGGCGCGCCGCGTCGATGGTGACGCTCACCTGGGCCTCCTCGGTGCTCGCCCCGAGGTGGGGGGTGCAGAGGACCTTGGGATGCTCCACGAGCGCGCGGTCCGTGGGCGGCTCCTCGGTGAAGACGTCGAGCGCCGCGCCCGCGCACCGGCCGCTCTGCAGGGCGTCGAGCAGGGCCGCCTCGTCGATGATGCCGCCGCGGGCCACGTTCACCACGCGCACGCCCTTTTTCATGAGGGCGAACTGCTTCGCGCCGATCATCCCGCGCGTCTCGTCGTTCAAGGGGGTGTGTACCGTGAGGAAATCGGCCTCGCGCACAAGCTCGTCGACCGAGCGGACGAGGGTGATGCCGAGGGTCTGTGCCCGCGCCTCGGTCAGGAAGGGGTCGTAGCCGAGAACGCGCATGTTGAAGGCCGCGCAGCGCTTGGCCACCTCGCATCCGATGCGCCCCAGGCCCACGATGCCGATCGTCTTGCCGCTCAGCTCCACCCCTTCGAAACTCTTCTTGTCCCAGACGCCTTCTTTAAGCCGGGCGCAGGCGGGCGCCACGTGCCGGCAGAGCGCCGACAGGAGCGTGAGCGTAAGCTCCGCCGCGGAGAGGGTGTTCCCGCCCGGCGTGTTCATGACGATCGTGCCGTTCTTGGTGGCCGCCGCAATGTCCACGTTATCCACGCCCACGCCGGCGCGGGCGATGGCCTTGAGGCCGGGCGCGGCCGCGAGGACGTCGGCGGTGAGCTTCGTGGCCGAGCGGATGATGATGGCGTCAAACTGCGGCAAGACGGCCTTGAGCTCGTCCGGACTCATGCCGGTCTTGACCGTCACCTCGACGCCCTCGGCCTGCTTCAAGATCTCCACGCCTTCCGGAGCGAGCTTGTCGCTCACCAGCACCCGGACCGTCTTCTTGACCATGGTCGTGCTCCTTCCGTTTCTCTCCACCCCTCTCGGGGCAAATGCACCCCTTTGTTCATGGCAAAGGGAGGCGGAAAACCCGCCCAGTCCGTGACTATACCGACCGAGGCGTCCCTGTCAATGAAGAATCCCTCTCCCAAGCCCCGCGGGCCGGGTCCGATCCGAGGCGAAATGGGCCGAGGAACCAAAAACAACGGTTTCTTTGTTTTGCCTTGACAGATTTTTACGGGCCGTGTAATATAAGTGAGCTTTGGCAGCGGTTCTATGCGAGGCGCGGTCTCTGTCTTTGGAAATGCGAGCGGTTTGCATTCGAGAAAGAGCGGGCAGAGCCTGCTGCCGTTTGCGGACGGCGTACGGCTCGCGTCGGCTCTTTGTTTTTTTCTCGCTTTGAGGAGGCCGTGGTACCCGAGGCGCCCGGGACGAGACATAACCGCCTGCCCGAGAAGCCGGTTGGGCCTCCCGCGGACCTCCGGGCGAGGCCGGGTGTGGTTAGGAACGAATGCAATGAACGAAGAAATGCTACGGCTCGTTGACAGCATTCACCGCGACAAGGGGATCCATACCGATCTCCTCTTCGAGAGCCTGGAACAGGCGCTTCTCACCGCCGCGCGGCGCAAGTACCCGGAGGTCGAGGAGCTCCGCGTGCGCATCGCGCGCGACACCGGCGACATCCGCCTCCTCGACGGCGACCGGCCCATCGGCACCATGGAGCCGGCCGAGTTCGGGCGCATCGCGGCGCAGACGGCCAAGCAGGTGATGATCCAGCGCATCCGCGAGGCCGAGCGCGACGTGGTCTTCTCCGAGTACGAAAGCCGCCACGACCAGCTCGTCAACGGCAACATCCAGCGCGTGGAGCATGGCACGGTGATCGTGAACCTCGGCCGGACCGAGGGCATCATTCCGCGCCAGGAGCAGATCTTCAACGAGCAGTACCACCCCGGCGAGTCCATCCGAACCTACATCACCGAGGTGAAGAAGAAGGGCCAGCGGGTGATGATCATCCTCTCCCGCACGAACCCCAACCTCGTGCGCAAGCTCTTCGAGCAGGAGGTGCCCGAGATCTTCGATCACACCGTGGAGATCAAGGGCCTCGTGCGCGAGCCCGGCCACCGCACCAAGATCGCGGTCTCGAGCTCCGACAGCCGGGTCGATCCCGTCGGCGCCTGCGTGGGCGTGCGCGGCAGCCGCATCCGCAACATCGTCGAGGAACTGAACGGCGAGAAGATCGACATCGTGCGCTGGAACGAGTCGGAAGAGATCTTCATCCAGAACGCCCTCTCGCCCGCGCAGATCGAGTCGGTCCTCTTCGACCCCCGCACGCGGCGCGCCCGGGTGATCGTCCCGGAGGACCAGCTCTCCCTCGCCATCGGCCGGAAGGGGCAGAACGTGCGCCTCTCCAGCCGCCTCACCGGCTGGGACCTCGACGTCATGACCGTGGAGGAGCACAGCGCCCTGCGCGCGCGCGGCCGCGTCGAGATCGAGAGCCTGCCCGGCGTGGGCCCGGCCATGGTGAACAACCTGCTCCTGGCGGGATTCGAAAGCTTTGACGACGTGATCTCGTGCGGGAAGGACGAGCTCATGGCCATCAAGGGCATCGGCGAGAAGCGCGTCGAGGAGATCCTGGAGTTCGCGCGGGAAGGCCTCCAGCGCCGGGCCGAGGAGGAGGCCCGCATCCGCGCCGAGAAAGCCGCCGAAAAAGCCCTCCAGGCGGCGGCCGAGGAGAGCGTGCTCGATGAGTCCCTGGAAGGCAGGGGAGAGGAACCAACCGTTCCGGGCATCCCCGGCAAGGGGGAAGGAGAGGCGCGCGGCGCCGAGCGGGCCGTGCTGGAGGAATGAACGGCATTCGCCCCCCTGCGGCGCCGGAGTCCGGTGCGCCGCGGGAGGCGCAGGGAAGACGTGAGGAGCGGGTATGAGGCTGCATGATCTCGCCAAGAAACTGGGCGTCTCCAGCAAGGAGGTCATGGCGGCTTGCCGCGAACAGGGCTTCCAGGTGCGCACCCATTTTGTGGCGGCCACGCCGGAGATCGTCTTTGCTATGAACAAGGTCTTCGGCGGCCGGTCGGCGGCCAAGGTCGCCTTGGAGGGTCCGGACGCCCCCCCGCGCCGTGCCCCCCAGCGCAAGCCCAAGGCCCAGGGCCCGGCCGCGGAGAAAAAGGCCCCGCAACGGCCGGTCGGGGCGAAGAAGCCGTCGCCTCCCCTGCCGCGAATCCCCCCGCCTCCACCGCCAGCCCCCCCGCAGGAAGGCGGGGCCGCCCCAGCCGAGCTTCCCCACTTCGAGCACCACGCCCATCGCCTGAAGCGCGCGAACTTCCGCTCCAAGGCCAAGCGTTCCATCGTCACGCCCGACTCGAACATCGTCTCGCGCTATGAGGACGTGGCGTTCGGAACCGAGCGGCGCATCCGTCCCCGCCGGCGCCGCAAGCGCCGCCGCCCGGCCGTCGCCCAGGGCCCGCGGCCCGGGGTGGCGATCCTTCCCAGGCGGCCCACCCTCCGCAAGCGCGTCGTGACGCCCGAGGGCGTGCTCGAGCTCACGCCGCCGGTCACGCCCCGCGCGCTCTCCGCCGCGCTCGGGATCAAGCTCGACCGGCTCATCAAGCTGCTGATCGACCAGGGCGCCATGGTCGGCATCAACGACACCCTCCCCGACGAGCTCGTGGGACTCGTCGCCATGGAGCACCAGAAAGAGGTGAAATTCATCCGGCCCCGCGACCTCGAGGAGGAGGTGGAGGCGTCCTTCTCCAGCCCCCGCGACGCCTCGAGGCTCGTGTCCCGGCCGCCGGTCGTGGCCTTCCTCGGCCACGTGGACCACGGAAAGACCTCCCTCCTCGATTACATCCGCAAGAGCCGCGTGGTGGACACCGAGGCGGGCGGCATCACCCAGCACATCGGCGCCTACCGCATCACCATCGACCGCGGCCCCCTTTGCTTTCTCGACACGCCCGGCCACGAGGCCTTCAGC
This sequence comes from Planctomycetota bacterium, assembly GCA_043802275.1. Lineage (GTDB taxonomy): Bacteria > Planctomycetota > SZUA-567 > SZUA-567 > JAFGNG01 > JAZDLH01. The sequence goes on along the minus strand of JAZDLH010000121.1, from coordinate 1,956 downwards.
GCCATGCGCGCGCGCGGCGCCAACGTCACGGACATGGTGGTGCTCGTCTGCGCGGCCGACGACGGGCTCATGCCCCAGGCGCGCGAGGCCTATGCGCACGCCAAGGCCGCCGAGGTGCCGGTGGTCGTGGCGATCAACAAGTGCGACCTGCCGAACGCCAATCCCCAGCGCGTCATGCAGGAGCTCGCCGCTCTCGACGAGGCGCTCCTGCCCGAGGCGTGGGGGGGGAAGACCGGGATGGTGCAGGTTTCGGCCCTCACGGGCCAAAACATCGACGAGTTGCTCGAGCGCCTCCTCCTCGAGGCGGAGCTCTTGGAGCTCCGGAGCGACCCCGGCCGGCCGGCCGAGGGGCACGTCTTGGAGGCGAAGCTAACGCCCGACCGGGGCATCGTGGCGAACGTTCTCATCCTCGACGGGACCCTCCACCGCGGCGACATCATCCTCGCCGGCGCGGGTTTCGGCAAGGTCAAGCTCATGTTCGACGAGAACGGCCATACCGTCCTCCGGGCGGGGCCCGCCACGCCCGTCTCCGTCACGGGGCTTTCGGAGATGCCCGAGGCGGGCGACCGGTTCTATGTCTTGAGCGACCTGCAAAAGGCGCGGGTGATCGCCGCGAAGCGCTCGGATCAGGCCCGCAGCGAGCGCCTGACCGAGCGCCGGCACGTCAGCCTCGACAACCTGAGCGCTTATCTCAAGGGCGCCGAGGCGAAGGAGCTCCGGATCGTTCTCAAGGCGGACGTGATGGGGTCGCTCGAGGTCCTGAAGAAAACCCTCTCCGACCTCTCCACCCAGGAGGTCAAGCTCAAGATCATCCATGCCGGCGTGGGCGGGATCAACCGGGCCGACGTCATCCTCGCCGACGCCTCCGACGCCATCGTGGTCGGTTTCCACGTCACCAGCGACGCCGCGGCGAACGCCCAGGCCGAGGGGCGCAAGGTGGAGATCAAGATCTACCACATCATCTACCGGATGATGGAGGACATCAAGGCCGCGCTCGAGGGGCTCCTCCCGCCGGAGAAACGGGAGATCGTGCAGGGGCGCCTCGTGATCCGCGAGATCTTCCGCTCCTCGCGCCTCGGCAACATCGCCGGCTGTTTTGTCCAGACCGGCACGGTCACCCGCACGAGCCGCGTGCGTCTCTTCCGCGACAACATCCTCGTTCACGACGGGCGCCTGTCCAGCCTCCAACGCTTCAAGGACCAGGTGCGCGAGGTGCGTGAAGGATTCGAGTGCGGCCTCCGTATCGAGGGATACGACAACATCCGCCCGGACGACACCCTGGAGGCTTACACGACCGAGGAGGTGGCGAGAACCTTCGCGTGACGACCGGAGCGGCCGGCGCGCGACGGGGCTTGCGTCCTCGGCCAAGGGGTTTGCGAGGCGAAGGGGAAGGGCGGCTCAAGGGTCGCCTTTTTCATGCCGGCGGCCGAGAAGTGCCCTTCTCAGGGAGCGGCGAGCGCTCCGGTCGCCGGGGAGCCTGTCATGTACGTGGGAGCCTTGCGGGCGGAGTACGAGGTCGCCGGCGCGCGGAGCCTGAAAGACAAGCGCCGATGCCTCCGGAGCCTCAAGGACCGGCTGAAAGGCCGCTTTGCCGTGGCCGTGTCCGAGGTGGACGGGCAGGACCTCTGGCAGCGGGCGGTGCTCGGCGTCGCCTTCGTCGAGTCGAGCGAGACGCGCCTGCGCGAGCGCATGGACGAGGTGGGGCGGTATCTCGCGCGCGAGGGAGACATGCGCCTTCTCGGCGTTACGCGCCGCGTGTTCGAGCGCGTGGACAACGGATTCGAGGATCTCTTTCCGTAGCCCGGCATTGCACCCTTGTCCGTCCGCGAGGCCGTGGCGCCCCGTGCCCGCGGGACCGGGGCGGGCTTCTTAGGGAGGGAGGACCATGAGCAAGCGGCTGAACCGCGTCTCCGAGGGCATCCGGCAGGAGCTCGCGCTTCTCATCCCCACGCTCAA
>JAZDLH010000120.1:0-9093 GCA_043802275.1 Planctomycetota bacterium | reverse complement strand
CAGAGCTTCCGGCCTATTGGGATAAGCTCTAACAGATGGCGATTTGTTCTTTTCTAAGAACGCATTTGATGCTAATATGGATATTTGCAACTTTGACTTGGCTTCTGAAATTGATGCTAACCTAATAAAGAATACTATTTGGAGCATGCTACGACACTCTGAAAAGCGGCTTTTGGCTGCCTATATGGAAACTATGACTGTGGTTAACCAATTTGATACTTTATGTGTGTGGGATACGCTGCAGGAGTTATGCATTGTCGTAACAGGATCAGTGGCACTCGTAGAATGTGATAAGTGGAGTGATATTGATATTGATTGCTATTTTGCCGGAAATAAGGATGCGTGTCAACAGATTAAAAGCCATTTTATTTGTCCAGTTCGTTCCGCGTTAAAGACACGGCACAACTACGAAAGTGACTTTCTCGAACCGGCACCATTAAGTAATATATCGCTTGAATTGCAAGCTAACTATCCTAATTATGACATTGTTGGCAAAGGTCTGTTGGGTTCTATATGTATCTTTACACGCAATGAGTCAAAGGAAGTACTCAATAAGGTTCGGCAGGATGCTTCTGCTGAAAAGTTTATAAAATATGCTACTGATTTAGCATCTCATAAGGAAACTCAAGCCGTGCGGCGTCCAGCAAAAAGAACAGTGGGCGATTTTAAATCTATACGAAATTGGTTTTCTACTTCTGTTCGATCTCTACTAATTTATTATATTGGGATTTCAGAAAATGTTCAACAGCCTTTTTGGAGATGTATCATGATGTTAAAAACCCATTTACTCCCAGAGAAATGGCAGATATTTAGAGACCATATGCTATGGATTATACGAGGGTATAATCAAGAAGACTCTGATACCCAGGATAAAGCCTATGAGGCGGCTTTTGTCACATATCGTTATGTAATATTATGTACAAAAAGCACAGCGTAATATCTGTTGCGTGACGCTTATATTTTAACTATTTTTTCACCCCACCCTCAACCGATTCACCGAATCCACCAGGTGCCCGGGCGTGCGATGCACGTAGATCATCGTGGTCTCGATGTCCGTGTGGCCCATGAGGTCCCGGACCGTCGGCAGGTCGACGCCTGCCAAAACAAGCTGGCTGCCGAAGGTGTGCCTGAGCGAATGAATCTTGGTCAGATTCGGAATGCCTGCCCCCCTGGCTGTCCGCTGAAGCTCTCTTCGGAGCGCGTTTTCCGAGAACTGTCCGTCATTGCCGTTGCAGAAGACAAAATTGTTTCTCTTGTGGTTCTTGGCTTTGTGCTCCTCGATGAGGGGCAGAAGGGTCGCGTGAATCGGGACGTCTCTTTCATGACGCCGCTTGGGCTGCCAGAACTCCTTGTTCCTTATGCGAATGACATGGTTCTTGAAATCAATGTCCGGCCATTCCAGATTGACAAGCTCGGCGCTCCGCATTCCTGTTAGAAGAAACGTCTGGAAAACCAGATGTATTTCGCCCAGGCTGTTCTCCAGAAGCCTCTGGATCTCCTCTGTTGACAAGAAGCGGGGTTTCTGAGCGTCGGCGGCAGAGAAAAACTTCACCCCCTTGGTTGGATTTACAGTCAAATACTGCCACGTGATTGCCAGATTGAATATGCTGCGGAGCGTTCTCAGCTCAAAATTGATGGTGTTGCTTTTGCCGGGCTGAGCCCCTTTGGCCGCGGCTTCAGCCAGGATTCTCTCCAAATCTTGAAGAGACTCGTTGAAATAGCTTATCCCCTTGGGAAAAGGTGTGTTTTTGCGGTAGGTCTTGTATTTTTCGAAATATTGGGGCTGAAGCTGGGCAAGCCATCCGATCTTGGGGAATTGGCGCAGGAAGAGATAAAAGTGATTCAGTACAGCCTTGTAACGCTTTCCAGTATCCGGGGACAGGTTGGTATCGAAATATTCAAAGCATTCCTTGAAAAAGAAGTCTTTGATGGAGATTTGTTTTCGGGCCGGCTTTTGGATAATTCCTAATTTTTTCTGCCTGACCTGGGTTTTCACCTCTTCCAGGGTGTCCTGGGCCACTTTCTTTGATGGGCTGACCTTTTGACGTCTCCGCTCCCCATGCTCGTCATAATAGTCTATCCACCAGAATCCATGTTTTTTGAAAACAGCCATAGACTGCCTCCTGAAAGGCACCGGATAGACACCAATCGTCTATGGCAATATTAGCAGTCTTCTAACTCCTTGTCAAATAAAATAGTTAGAATCCTTAAAAAATCATGGCGGAGAGACAGGGATTCGAACCCTGGGTACGCAGAGCGTACACTGGTTTTCGAGACCAGCCCGATCAACCGCTCCGGCATCTCTCCAAACGGTTCCCTCCGCCACGCGCGCCGCGGCGGGAGGCCGACTACAGCTTATGCGCTCCGCCCCGAATGTCAACCCTTCGGATAGGGTTTGCCATGGGGCACGCGCATTCTTTTATCCGCAAACCTTCCGCAGCGGCACTATCACACGAGTCCTCCGTTCCCGGCATCGAACCGGGGAATCGGCCTTGACAACCGGGCAACCGCATGTAGGATAGTTTCTTCTCCCCCGCGCCGGGGAGACTCATCGGGGCCGTAGCTCAATTGGAAGAGCGCAGCGTTCGCAATGCTGAGGTCGTGGGTTCGACTCCCATCGGCTCCACCAAATAAATCCGGAGAATCTTCTCCGGTTGGGATTTGCCCGCTGTCTGCCGATGCCGGGTTTTTTATAAAAATCATTTTATAACTGTCTTCATTGCAAGAAAATATGGGGAATCTCGGGTCTTTCGCCGATTTCGTTTGAAGAAATAACAAGATTCAACAGGATAAAAAGGGCGATGGCGTGCATTGCCGGGCCGCCGCCGCTTCTTGCAATGACCGGGGAAAACGTCGGCACGAAAACAGCACGACCCCTCTCATTGGAATCGGGTCTTTAAATATCCTATCCAACATGGGCTGAAATCGGGTATATTATGAATGGGCGGTTGAGACCTACAGGAAGGAACCCATGAGGGAAATCAGGTACCTGAGCTCCGCGGATTCCACCGAGCAGCCGGCGCTTTTATACGTGCCGCGCAAGAAGGGACGGATCCCCCTCCTCGTGGCCCTCCACCCGTGGAGTTCGACCTATAGCGAGAATTGCTACGAAGAATGCGCCGCCTGGTGCGCCGCGAAGAAGTGGGCCTTTTTCCACCCGGATTTTCGAGGCAAAAACGACCATCCCGAGGCCACGGGGTCGGAATTCGCGATCCAGGACATCCTGAGCGGGGTGGCGTTCGTCCGCGAAAAGGCCGACATCGATCCGGCCCGCATCTATTGCATGGGCGCCTCCGGAGGGGGTCACGCGTCCCTTCTCATGGCCGGCCGCGCGCCCGAGCTCTGGGCCGACGTGTCGGCGTGGGTGCCCATTTCGGACCTCGTCACGTGGCACGCACGCGGCGGACACTATGCTCCCCTGATCGAGGCCTCCTGCGGGGGGGCGCCAGGGAAGAGCCCAGCGGTCGACCTCGAATACCGCAGGCGGTCGCCCGTCACCTACCTCAACCCCTCCCTTCGAGTCCGCATCGACGTGAACGCCAGCATCTATGACGGACACCAGGGGAGCGTGCCCATCGACCAGTCGCTGCGCGCCTTCAACCTTCTCGCCGACCCCAAGGACCGGATCTCCTCGGAAGACATCCGGTACTTCGTGGAAATGGCCGAGGTTCCCCCGTCTCTCCAGGCATCGATTTGGGACCCCCTGTACGGGGAGAAACGGGTCCTCTTCCGGCGGGTCTCCGGGCGTGCGCGGATCACCCTCTTCCAAGGCGCGCACGAATGCATTCAAAAAGCCGCCATGGCCTGGCTCGCCATGCAGCGGAGGCAATAGCGCATTCCGCCTCTCTCCCCTCGCTTTAGGAGTTTCACCGCGTTCCAACGCCCGGACGTCGTTGACGGCGGATGACGGCGCGCCTGCAAGGAGGGAAGGCGACCGTCTTAACGCCAGAGGGGTCCGGACAGGCATCCGCCTGTCCGGACCCTTGCGCTATTGATCAAAATCCACTTTTCGGAGAAGAAGAAACCGTCAGGGAAAATCTCTTTGACAAAAAAAAGATATCGATTACACTCGGAAGAAGCGGGAATGGTGCTTCGATGCGACCGGAACCTCGCTCGCAGCGACGGGGAGAGAGAAAGGACCCAAGGCCATGGCACAGGTGATCTTGAAAAATGTCAGCAAGGTGTACACGGAAGGGAACGTGCAGGCGGTCACGGACTTCGATCTCGAGATCCGGGACAGGGAGTTCGTGGTCCTCGTCGGCCCCTCCGGTTGCGGCAAGTCCACGACGCTGCGCATGGTCGCGGGCCTGGAGGAGATCACCCGGGGCGAGATCCAGATCGGCAAGCGCATCGTCAACGATGTCCCGCCCAAGGACCGCAACATCGCCATGGTCTTCCAGAACTACGCGCTCTACCCGCACATGACGGTCTTCGACAACATGGCGTTCGGCCTGAAGCTGCGCAAATTCCCGAAGGCCGATATCTACCAGCGCGTCCAGGATGCGGCCGAGATCCTGGGGCTGCAGCACCTGCTCGACCGAAAGCCCAAGGCGCTCTCCGGCGGCCAGCGCCAACGGGTGGCGGTCGGCCGCGCGATCGTCCGCAAGCCCGACGTCTTCCTCTTCGACGAGCCCCTCTCGAACCTCGACGCGAAGCTCCGGGTGCAGATGCGCGTGGAGATCAGCCGCCTGCACCAGCGGTTGAACGCGACGATGATCTACGTCACGCACGACCAGATCGAGGCCATGACCATGGGCGACCGCATCGTGGTCATGCAGGACGGCTTCATCCAGCAGGTGGCCGACCCCATCACCCTCTACGACGCGCCGGACAACCGTTTCGTCGCCGGGTTCATCGGCACGCCGCCCATGAACTTTTTCGAGGGGATCCTCGAATCCGAGAACGGCTCCCTGATCTTCAAGGAACCGACCTTCTCCCTCTCCGTGCCCCGCGAGATGCGGACGGCGCTCGAGCCCTACGCCGGCCAGAAGGTCGCCCTGGGCATCCGCCCCGAGGACATCGGTTCCAACGCGGCGGAGATGCTCCCGGACGCGCCCCGGGTGCCCGCCCAGGTGGACGTGATCGAGCCCATGGGGTCGGAAACCTATGTCTATCTCAACACCGGCTCGACCTTCTTTATCTCCCGCATGGGCGCGTATCAGTCCTTCTCGCCCGGAGAGGCGGTTTCGCTCCCGCTCTTCATGAAGAAGGCCCACTTCTTCGAAACCAAGACGCGGGACCAGAAGGTGATTGTCTAAGGTGCCGGCGCTTCCGCAGCATCGAGCGGCCTCGTTACGCGGACGTTCCACGAAGGTGGGAAGCGTATGGATCAGCAGGACGCCTTCACCGAACGAATCGCTCTGCACAACAAGCTGGTCACACCCGAGGGGATAGCGCAGGCCCGGGAGGCGGCCCGGAGCATGGGAAGGACGACGCTTATCGAGGCGCTCGTTTCCCTCGGCCTCGTCACCCTCAAGCAAGAGCAGGCCATCCTCGCCGCCTACGAGAAAAAATACGCCCCCCCGTCGGAGAAGGCGGACTCCCCCATGGGCCGGGGCTCCTTTAAGATCCACGAGTACCTTCTGCATGCCCGCTCCCTCGGGGCCTCCGACCTACACATCAGCGTGGGCTCCCCTCCCCTCATCCGCAAGCACGGCGTCCTCAAGCCGATCGAGGGGGAAGGCGTCCTCTCGGCGGAGGATACCGAGGCGCTCCTCTTCGACACGCTCAACTGGTCCCAGCAGGAGGCCATCCGGGAGAAGAAGTCCCTGGACTTTTCCTACGCCGTGGAAGGCCAGGGGCGCTACCGGACCTGCATGGTCAGGCAGCGCTGCGGCTGGGACGGCTCCTTCCGGGTAATCCAGGACAAGGTGCCGAGTTTCGAGGAGCTGGATCTCCCCCCGCAGCTTAGGCGCCTGACGGAATACAACCAGGGCCTGGTGCTCGTCACCGGCCCCTCCGGCAGCGGCAAGTCCACGACCCTCGCCGCCCTGGTGGACCTCGTGAACCAGTCCCAGGAAAATCACATCATCACCATCGAGGACCCGGTCGAGTATCTCTTTGAGCCGGCGAAGAGCCAGGTGAGCCAGCGCGAGGTCCCCTCGCACACACGGACCTTCGCCACCGCGCTCCGCGCCGCCCTGCGCGAGGACCCGGACGTCATCATGATCGGGGAGCTCCGCGACCTCGAGACCGTCTCCCTCGCGATCACCGCCTCGGAGACCGGCCACCTCGTCTTCGGCACGCTCCACACGGGCTCGGCCGCGCGCACCATCGACCGCATCCTCGACGTCTTCCCCGCCGACGAGCAGCCGCAGATCCGCGCCATGATCTCGGAGTCCCTGCGCGGCATCGTCTGCCAGCAGCTCATCCGTCGCAAGGACGGAAAGGGCCGCGTGCTCGCCCTGGAGATCCTCTTCAACAACCCGGCCGTGGCCAACCTCATCCGCGAGCGCAAGACCTTTCAGCTCCCCTCCCTCATGCAGATGGGGAAAAAGCAGGGGATGATCCTCCTCGACAACGCCCTCCTCGACCTTTTGAAGGCGGGCGTGATCGACGGAGCCGAGGCCTATTACGCCGCGGACGACAAGGGACGCTTCAAGGAATACGCCCCGGACTTTGAGGGTGGGGGAGGCTGAGCCATGGCCCAAATCGATCCGCTCTTTCACCTGCTCCTCGAGCAGAACGGCTCGGATCTCCACCTCTCGCAGGGACAGCCTCCCAAGATGCGCATCCACGGCCGGATGCTCCCGGTGGAAGGCCGGCCCGTGCTCACGGAGGGCACGCTGCGCCAGTACCTCCAGGAGATATGCCCCCCCCACCGGTGGGAGCAGTTCATGGAGCGCCGGGACCTGGATTTTGCCTACGCCCTGGGCGAGACGGCCAGGTTCCGCACGAATTACTACTTCCAGGCCCGAGGCCTCGCGGCGGTCTTCCGCCTCATCCCGGCCGAGATCAACACCCTGGACGAGCTCAATCTTCCCAAGGTCCTCAAGTCCTTCGCCTTCCTCCGCTCGGGGCTCGTGCTCGTAACCGGGCCCACCGGCAGCGGCAAATCCACCACCCTCGCGGCCATCCTCAACGAGATCAATACCCACCGGGCCTGCCACATCGTCACCATCGAGGAGCCGATCGAGTTCGTGCATCGGAACCGGCAGTCCATCTTTTGCCAGCGCGAGGTGGGCGTGGACGCCGACTCCTTTGCCGACGCCCTCCGGACGGTCCTCCGGCAGGACTCGGACGTCATCCTCGTGGGCGAGATGCGCGACAAGGAAACGATCGCCCTCGCGATCACCGCGGCCTCGATGGGCATGCTGATCTTCGCGACGCTCCACACGAACTCGGCCGTCAAGAGCGTGGACCGGATCATCGACGTCTTCTCCGCGGACGAGCAGCCCCAGATACGCACCATGCTCGCGGACTCCCTCAAGGGGGTCTGCGCGCAGCTCCTACTCCAGACCAAGGACGGCAGGGGCCGCCTCGCGGCCAACGAGATCCTCCTCCCGGACATGGCCCTGCCCGTCACCATCCGCGACAACAAGACCCCCAACATCCGCAACATCATCCAGGCGGGCGGCAAGCGGGGGATGCAGCTCATGGACGACGCGATCTTTCGCTTCTACCAGGAGGGTCGCATCTCCGGCCGCTCGGCCTACCTGAACGCCCTGGACAAGACGCGCTTCCGCGAATTCGCCCCGGACGCTGGACGGGGATCCGATTGAAGATGCGAGCAAGGAGACCGCCATGTCAGCGCAACTCATGACCGAGGTCGTGTTTCTCACCGCCTCCTACCGGGTCCAGGGGGACGTGGCCATCCCGCCGGGCGAGCGCCTGACCGACTACATGCGGCGGAACCCGGAATTCATCGCGGTCACGAACGCCCAGGTCTGCGACAAGAAGGGGGCCCTCCTCTTCCGGGCGGAGTTCGTGAACGTCCACCACGAGCATATCGAAGTTGCCCTGCCCGCCGACATGATCCGGGATTGATCCGGCCTTTCCCGGCAAAAAAACGGGGCGGCCCGGAGGCCGCTCCGCTTGCGCCTGACCCTTTACGCTCCCCGTGCGCCCTGCGCCCGTCGGGCCCGTCCGGGACAAGCTCATTTGTCGGTGTTGATCCCGATCACGTGCGCGAGGTTGGCGATCTGGAGGAGACGCCGGATCCGGTCGTTCACGTGGATGAGCTTGAGCCTTCGGCCCTGGCTCGCAAGCTTCTGGTAGCTCGTGAAGATGGTGCCCAGCGCCAGGGAATTCACCTGGTCGGTTCCCTCGAAGTCGAGAACGATCTCGTCATAGTCCGACGCCTCGGCGCGCGCGAGCTCCGCCATGAATTTCTCGTTATCCTCCCCGACGATCTGCGGAAAACGCACGCCGATCTTGATCAGGTGTTGCATGTCCGTCTCCCGGGCTCGCCGCGGCAATTCGATCGGGTCCGGCGATCCAAACTCCCGCGACCGGTTCCCTCAATCCCTCGGGCAGCGGTCCGGCGCCGGATGCATGGCGCCGAATCGTCCCCGGACGCTCGCGCTTTTCCCCCATTACCTTACCCGCCCCGCGGTCGGCCGTCAATCGAAAATCCGCCGCTTCCGTCCCCTCCCCTTCTTCCGCCCGGAAGCGGCGTTGGATCGACGAGACCTGGGGTTGAAACCCCGGCCGACTCGGGGGAAGGGCCTTGCCTTTCGCTATGGGAACGGTATCATCAGAAGAAGGAGGGGGGGACGGAAGCATCCGCCGGCGCCGGAAAGGATGCCCCCGGTCGGTAAACATGGGAGAACCCGGCATGTCCAAGGAATCCTACGAACCGGGAAAAATGCGCCGGCTCGTGCGCAGGATCGTCCGGACCTACGCGGACGACCGCGGCGTCAACCACCTCGAGGGCCTTCCCATCCCCGACAGGAACGCCATCCTCCGGGCCGTCGCGGACCTCGAGTTCATCATCTTCCCCGGCTTCACCGATTCCCGCACGGTCAGCCACGCCAACGTGGAATACATGGTCGGCGACGTGTTGAACAACGCCTACGCCGCGCTCGTCCGCGAGATCGAGACGGCCTACCACTACCAGTGTCGCCTGGAGCGCTGCGCGAGCTGCCGCTGCGA
>JAZDLH010000119.1:0-8696 GCA_043802275.1 Planctomycetota bacterium | reverse complement strand
CTGGGGATATTGAGCGTCGGCCGGAGGGAGCCGGACAGCATCCCCGAACGGACGCGCCGGATCGTCTTGCTCATGGCGCCGCATTTGGCCGGGGCGCTGGCGAACGCCCGGCTTCACGAGGCGCTGGAGACGAACGAGTCGAAATACCGCCTGCTCGTGGAGAACCAGTCGGACATCGTCATCAAGACGGACCCGGAGGGCCGGACGCTCTTCGTGAGCCCCTCCTTCTACCGGGTTCTCGGCATCGCGCCGGAGGCGTTCGCCGGCCGGACCCTCGCGGATTTCGCCCACGAGGAGGACCGGGAGAAGCTCGCCGCCGGCATCCGGCGTCTCCTGGAGACCCCGGCGGAGCCCTTCGCCTACGTGGAGCAGCGCTTCCGGGCCGGCGGGGGCCTGCAGTGGGTGGGATGGGTCGTCCGGGCCGTCCGGGACGCGGAAGGGAAGGCGGCGGAGATCGTCGGCGCCGGCCGCGTCATCACCGAGCGGAAACGCATGGAGCAGGAGCTCCGCGTCAAGGAGCACGCCCTGCGCTCCTCCACGAGCGCCATCCTCATGGCCGATCTCGAGGGGCATCTCACCTACGCGAACGAGGCCTTTCTCCGTCTCTGGGGGTACTCGAGCGAAAAGGAGATACTGGGGCGCACCAGGGTCGATTTCCTGCAGGAACCCCGGACGGCGGTCCCTCCCACCGCGGACCTTGTCCGGGAGGGGCAATGGAGCGGGGAGTTCGTGGCCCTGCGGAAGGATGGATCCCACTTCGACGCGCACGTCATGGCCAGCCTCGTGACGGACGAGGAGGGCCGTCCCCAACAGATATTCGCCTCCATCCTCGACATCACCGCGCGCAAGAAGGCGGAGGCGGAGCTCCGCTCCCAGGAGGAGGTCTTCCGGATTCTCGCCGAGTTCAACGCCGAGATTCTCCACCTCGACCTCGAGAACGTGATGCACCGGGCGCTCGTCTTTCTCCAGAAGCGTCTGGCCGTCCCGCACGCGGAGCTGAGCGGCCTGCGGGAGAATCCGCGCGGATTCGTGGTACTGGATCGCGCCTCGGACCTCGATGCGAAACGGCTCTGGGCCCTGGGGGAATTCATACCGTACGAGGCGTGCGGCCTCTCCGAGGCGGTCGAGGCGGGCGTGCCGGTGTACCGGCCCCGCTTCCGGGAGAAGGCCGGGCGGCGCAGGACGGACGGCTATCTCGAGGCGATGGGCGTCGAGTCGGTCTTTCTCGTCCCGCTTGTTTCGGGGGGACGGTGCATCGGCACCCTGGACTGCTGGTCCCTCGTGCCGGACGGCTTCTCCCCGACGGCGCGCGAGATCCTCGCGCTCGTCGGGCCCCGCCTCGCGCAGGCCATGGAGAACGCGCGCCTCCACGGGACGCTTGAGGAGAGCGAGGCGCGCCTGCGGGGCTTCCTCGACCACTCCGCCATGGCCATGTACATCCGGGACCTCGATCAGCGCTACGTCCTCGTCAACCGCGAGTTCGAGCGGAACTACGGGGTCGCCCGGGAGGAGGTACTGGGGAGCACCGGGCACGAGATCTTCCCCGCCGAGATCGCCGACGCGTCCGCGGCCGAGGACCGCGAGGTCCTCGAGCGCGGGGAGGCGAGGCGGTGGGAGAGCGCCTTCACGTATCGGGGCGAGACGCACGCGCGCTTCGTCGTCAAGTTCCCCATCCGGGACGCCGAGGGAAAAATCTTCGCCGTCGGCGGGGTATCGACCGACATCACCGAGAAGAAACAGGCCGAGGAGACGATCCGCCGCCAGCGGGAGATCCTCCAGTTCCTCGCGGAGCTCAACCAGGAGATCCTCCACCTCGATCCCTCCCGCCTCATGGAGCGCGCCACGGAGATCCTGGTCGCCCGCCTGAGGATCTCCTGGGCATCCCTCGCGGTCCTGACGAACGGGGGCGACCGGTTTTATCTCTCCCATCCCACGCGGGAGATCGCGGACGCCGTGTCGGGGCAGGTGCTGCATCCGGCCTCCTCGGGGCTGCTCAAGATTATTTCGGGGGGCGTTCCCGAGTACCTGCCGGACATCCGGGACAACCGGCCCGTCCATTGGCTGGACGAGAAGCTTTGCGAGGCGGGCTTGCGGAGCCTCTTCGTGGTGCCGCTCCTGGTGGAGGGGAGGGGCCTGGGCGCCATCCTCGCGGGCGACGAGGCCCCGGACGGCATCTCCGGGGAGAAGCGCGAGGTCTTGTCCCTCTTCGCCCCGCGGCTCGCACAGGCCCTGGAGAACGCGCGCCTCTTCGAGGACCTGCGGAAGAGCGAGGAGCGCCTGCAGAGCCTCCTGGATTTCTCCGCCACCACCGTCTTCCTCAAGGACCTCGAGGGCCGCTACCTCCTCGTCAACAGGCATTGGGAGGACATCTTCGGCCTGCGGCAGGAGCAGGCCGTCGGGCAGGGCCCGTCCGACTTCTTCTCCACGGAACTCGCGGCGCAGTACCGGGAGCACGACCTCCGGGTCATCCGCGAGAACGCGCCCCTCGTCTTCGAGGAGGAGATCGACCTCGCCGACGGCCGCCACACCCTGCTCGTGACAAAGTTCCCGCTCCACGACACCCGGGGGGAGATCTACGCCACGGGCGGCATCGGCATGGACATCACCGAGAACAAGCGGATGACCGAGGAGCTTCGGAAGAAGCAGGAGGTGCTGCAGCTTTTGGCCGATTTCGACGCGGAGATCCTCCGGCTCGAATCCTCGCAGGTCACCGGCCGGGCGCTCGACTTCATCGTGGAGCGCCTCGGGCTCCCGCGGCTCGTCGTCTCGGCCGTCCAGCGGGAGCCGGAGGGTGTCCTTTTCCTGGACGCGCGCTTCGATGTTCCGGGCATGGAGAGGGGCGCCTTATTTCCCCTGGAGGAAACCACCGTCTCCGTCGTTGAGCGGGAGAAGATCCCCGTCTATTTCCCGGACCTCGCCGCGATCTCCGGTCGCTTCTCGACGATCCGGCGGATCGAGGAGGCGGGGTTTCGTTCCCACTTCATCGCGCCCCTCCTAAGCGAGGAGCGGTGCATCGGCGCCTTGAGCGCCTCGTCGACCGAGCCGGACGGCATCCCGGAGGAAAAGCGCCAGGTCCTTATGCTTCTCGCCCCGCGTCTCGCGCAGGCCCTGGAAAACGCCCGCGCCTACGAGGCCCTGAACCTCGCCGCCAGGGAGTGGCGCGAGACCTTCGACGGCATCGGCGACCCGATGACGGTGCTGGATGAAAAGGGAAAGATTCTTGCCTGCAACCGGGCGATGGGCCAGCCCTTCAACGGGACGGAACTCACGGAGCGGTACTGCTTCCAACGAGTGCACGGGCAGCTCACACCTCCCCCGGATTGCCAGCTCGCGCAGGTCTTCCGGACCGGGGAGCCGATGCGCCGCGAATTCTGCGAAAAGCATCTGGAGAACCGCTGGTTCGACGTGCGCATCTTCCCGGTCAAGGACGAAACCGGCCGGGTGAAGCGCGCGATCCATTTCATGCGGGACATCACCCGGGACAAGCAGATGGAGAATCGCCTCCGCCAGGCCGAGAAGATGCAGGCCGTCGGGCAGCTCGCCGGCGGCATCGCCCATGACTTCAACAACCAGCTCGCGGTCATCATGGGCTACGCGGACCTCCTCCGCAACCGGATCGAGGACCCGGAGATCCGGGACGACGTCCTCACGATCCTCAAGGTCTCCCGCCGGGCCGCGGACCTCACCGCCCAGATCCTGGCCTTCGCCCGCGAGGGCAAGTACCAGTCGGTCCCCGTGAACGTCCACAAGGTCCTGAACGAGGTGATCGCGCTCCTGACGCGCAGCCTCGAGAAGCGGATCAAGGTCGAGCGCCGGCTCGACGCACAGGCCGCCGCGGTCCTGGGCGATCCCACGCAGCTCCAGAACGTTTTCCTGAATCTCGCCATCAACGCCCGAGACGCCATGCCCCAGGGCGGCACGCTCACCTTCGCCACCGAGGAGGCGACCCTCGACGAGGCCTATTGCCGCCGGCAGACCTACGAGGTCAAGCCGGGGCTCTACCTCCGGATCACCGTGCGGGACACGGGCTCGGGCATGAGCGAGGAGGTGAAGCGGCACGTCTTCGAGCCCTTCTTCACCACCAAGGAGGTCGGCCGGGGGACCGGCATGGGGCTCGCCGCCGCCTACGGCACGATCAAGGGCCACCGGGGCACGATCGATTTCCAAAGCGAGGAGGGGCGCGGCACCGCCTTCGTCATCCATCTCCCGCGGACCAACGCGCCCGTGCCGGCGAGCGAGGTTCTGCTTCCGATCATTCCGCTGAAGCGGGGCGCGCGCGTGCTCGTCATCGACGACGAGGCGCTCGTGTGCAAGATGGCCGCGGAAATGCTAGCCCGCCTCGGCTACGAGGCGATCACCTGCGAGAGCGCCGTCGATGCGGTCGAGCGGTATCGGAAGATCTGGAGGAATATCGACCTCATCCTCCTCGACATGGTCATGCCGGACATGGACGGCCGGGAGGCCTTCCTCGCCCTGCGGAAGATCAACCCCGACGCCAAGGTGGTCCTCTGCTCCGGGTACAGCTTCGCCCAGGAGGGGGAGATGCTGCTGAAGGAGGGGGCCGTCACCTTCCTGCAAAAGCCCTACGTCCTCACCACCCTGAGAAACATCCTGAACGCCGTCCTGGAGACGTGACAGCCGCGGGCGGCCTCCCGCGCGCCTCCCCTCCCGCCGAAGGAGGCGCCGCGGCCTTCAGCGCCGGCGCCGCCGGACCTTGGGATTCAAACCCTTCCAGCCCTTCGTCCGCGCCCGTCGCCGCCGGGAGCGGGGGGGGGCGGGTCTCGTCCGGCGCGTACCGGATCGGGGCCCCCAGCTCGATCAGCCGGTCCCGCAGGAGCGCCGCGTCCTCGAAGCGCATCTCGGAGGAGGCGCGCACCAACTCCTCCTCGAGCAGGGCGATCTCGACCGCGCGCTCGTCCTCCGGGATGGGCCCCCCCGCCCCGCCGGACATCGCGGGCTTCCCGTCCCCCTTCCGGAAGTACGCCTCGAGCCCGGTCTCCAGGCCGCGCACCACGCTCCGGGGCGTAATGCCGTGCTCCGCGTTGTAGGCGAGCTGGTGCTCCCGCCTCTGCTCCACCGTCCGGATCGTCTCGCGCATGGCCTCGGTCACCGTGTCGGCGTAGAGGATGACCCGGCCGCCCACGTGGCGCGCCGTCCGGCCGATGATCTGCATGAGGCTCGTGTGGCTGCGCAGGAACCCCTCCTTGTCCGCGTCGAGGATGACGACGAGCGAGACCTCCGGCAGGTCCAGCCCCTCGCGGAGAAGGTTCACGCCGATCAGGGCGTCGAAGGTCCCGAGCCGCAGGTTCTTGAGGATCTCGACCCGCTCGATGGCCTGGATGTCGGAATGGAGGTACATGGTCCTCAAGCCCTGCTCGCGGCAGTACTCGTCGAGGTCCTCGGCCAGGCGCTTGGTGATGGTGGTGACGAGCACGCGCTCCCGCCGCTCGGCCCGGGCGCGGACCTCCCGGAGGATGTCGGCCACCTGGCCGCGCGCCGACCGCACCTCGATCGGCGGGTCCACGAGCCCCGTGGGCCGCACGAGGAGCTCCACGGGCCTTTGGCCCGAGAGCGCGATCTCGTACGGCGCGGGAGTGGCCGAGAGGTAGATCGTGCGGGGCTGGAGCCGGACGAACTCGTCGAAGCGGAGCGGCCGGTTGTCCAGGGCCGAGGGGAGGCGGAAGCCGTGCTCCACGAGCGACTCCTTGCGCGACCGGTCGCCGTTGTACATGCCGCGGACCTGGGGGATCGTGACGTGCGACTCGTCGACGACGAGGAGGAACTCTCCCCGGAAGTAGTCGAAGAGGCACGCCGGCCGCTCGCCCGGGGCCCGGCCGTCGAAGTGGCGCGAGTAGTTCTCGATGCCTTGGCAATAGCCGATCTCGCGGAGCATCTCGAGGTCGTAGCGCGTGCGGCTCTCCAGCCGCTGCGCCTCGAGGAGCTTCTCCTCCCGCCGGAGGCGCGGGAGCGCCTCCGCGAGCTCCGCCTCGATCGTGCCGAGGGCCGACTCGAGCGCGCCGTCGGCGAGGACGAAGTGCTTGGCCGGGAGGATCGCCGCGGACTCGTGCCGGGCCAGCACCTCGCCCGTGAGGGGGGCGACCTCGAGCAGCGCCTCGATCGCATCGCCGAAGAGCTCGATCCGGACCACCCGGTCCCGGTAGGTGGGCCAGACCTCGATCGCGTCGCCCGGGACGCGGATGTTTCCCCGGCCGAAGCCCGCGTCGTTCCGGGTGTACTGGATGTCCACGAGGCGACGGAGGATGTCCCGGCGCGAGAGGGTCTCGCCCACGCGAAGCCGGAGCATGAGATTCTCGTAGTCGCCCGGCCGCCCGAGCCCGTAGATGCAGGAGACCGACGCCACCACGATCACGTCCCGGCGGAGCATCAGGCTCGAGGTGGCCGAGAGGCGCAGGCGGTCGAGCTCCTGGTTGATGGCGGCATCCTTTTCGATGTACACGTCCGTGGCCGGGAGGTACGCCTCGGGCTGGTAATAGTCGTAGTAGGAGACGAAGTATTCCACCGCGTTTTCGGGGAAGAAGGCCTTGAACTCGCCGTAGAGCTGCGCGCAGAGCGTCTTGTTGTGGCTGATCACGAGGACCGGCAGGTCGAACTCTTTTATCACGTTCGCAAGGACGAAGGTCTTGCCCGAGCCGGTCACCCCGAGGAGGGTCTGGTGCTTTTTCCCGGAGCGGACGCCCTCCACGAGCTTCCGGATGGCGTGCGGCTGTTCGCCCGCGGGCGCGAACGGACTTTTCAGATGGAAGATGCCCATCGCGGGGCCCTCGTTTCCGGAACTTCCGGCGCGGTCTCGGGATGCCGGAAAAGACGCATGAATCCCAAGCCATTCAGCCTATCTCAAAAAGGGAGGGAAAGCAAGCCGGACGCGGTCTCCCGCGCGGAAAATCCATGTTTTTGCATCGTGAAAACCCGCCCCGGAAAGGAAAATCCTTGACCCAACCCGCCGGGGACATTAAAGTTGCGGGAGATTCATTGACCCGTTGCGCCAGGGATTGGGCGGGGATGACTCCCGCGGAATCCCTTGGAGCGAAACCGTTGGAGACGGATGCCATGGCCCAGCCCGCGCATTTCGATGCGGCCGCCGCTCAGGAAGCGGTCTCGCGTAGCGTGGATCTCGTGGCCGCGCACTGGCGCACGGTCGCGGCCGTGGCCGCGGTCTCGCTCCTCGCGGTCGGGGCCTACGCCTATGCGAATTACCGGCAGGAGCAGGCGGAGGACCGCGCCTGGGCCGCCATGGCCCTTGCCCACCAGGCGGCGAATCCCGCCCTCGCGCTCGACAAGGTCGTGAGGGAAAACCCGGCCGCCCGCGCCGTCGCCTTCGCGGAGATGGAGAGCCTGCGCGCGCACTTTGAGCTGGGCGAGATCGCCCAGGCGCGCCAGGCGGCCGAGACCTTTCTCAAAAGCTTTCCCAGGCACCCCTTCGCGCCCCAGGTGCGGGCCGATTACGCGCGCCTGCTCGAGTGGGACGCGCGCTGGGACGAGGCGAAAAGGGCCTACGAGGCGGTCATCGATTCGGGTTTGATCTACCTTCAGCCCGAGGCGTACCTGGGCCGGGCGCGGTGCACCGAAGAGCTCGGGGCGCTCGATGCCGCGCGCAGCGAATACCTGACGATCCAGGCGCGGGGCCGCGAGGAGCGCTGGCCCCCGAGGATCGTGTCCACGGCGGACTTCCGCCTCCTGGCGCTAGCCCGGACAGAGGAGGCCGGGAAGGCCCCGGTCCTTCCCACGTCGGCACCGGCCCTGGAGAAGGAAGCTCCCGCCATGAGCGCGACCGCGGAAGAGGGGCGTCCCGGGGGAAGCGCGACATCGGAACGGGAGCATCCCGCGGCAAGCGCGACAACGGAACGGGAACATCCGAGCGGGGGCGCAGGCGCGCCATAGCTTTGGCCCCGTCAAGAAATCACGAGCGAAGGAGACGGACATGACGGATCTGGCGGAAGTTTCCGCCCTGCTTCAGAAGGGCAGGGCCAAGGAGGTGGTGGAGAAGGTCAAGGCGGCGCTCGCCGAGGGGATCCCGCCCGGGACGATTTTGCAGGAAGGGCTTCTCGCTGGCATGGCCGTGATCGGGGAGAAGTTCAAGAAGAACGAGGTCTACGTGCCCGAGGTCCTGATCGCCGCGCGCGCCATGAACCAGGCGACCGAGGTTTTGGCGCCGGCCCTGGCCAAGGCGGGCGTCAAGCCCCTCGGCAGGCTCGTCCTCGGCACGGTCAAGGGCGACCTCCACGACATCGGCAAGAACCTCGTCCGGATGATGTTCAAGGGCGCGGGCTTCGAGGTCATCGACATCGGCATCGACGCGCCCAAGGAAAAGTTCGTCTCGGCCCTGAAGGAGAGCGGCGCGAAGCTCCTGGGCGTCTCCGCGCTTCTCACCACCACCATGCCCGCCATGCGCGAGGTGGTGGAGGCCGTGCGCGGGACAGGTCTCGAGTGCAAGATCCTCGTGGGCGGCGCGCCCGTGACCCAGGCCTACTGCGACGAGATCGGCGCGGACGGCTACGCCCCGGACGCGGCGAGCGCCGTGGACGTGGGCAAGCAGGTCCTGGGGCTTTCGTGACGCGCCTCGAGCGCCTTCCGCCAATGCAAAAAGAGACATTCCGCCGGGGCCCCCCGGCGCGGGGGCCCCGGAATTTAAACAAAAAAATTTTTTAATTAACGCAATAAAATACAAAAAACCCGGG
>JAZDLH010000118.1:0-3655 GCA_043802275.1 Planctomycetota bacterium | reverse complement strand
AGACAGGACTTACAAGGGCGCTTGCCCGGCCGGATGCAGGCCCCACGCCGCGTCCTCAAAACGGGCCTGGACCGAAGGCCCGAGGAGCACGATGAGCGTGACCACGCCGAGGAAGGTTCCGAAGGGCATGAAGAGGCAGCTTATGCCACCCATCACGAGGCAATAGAGATAGTGCCGGCGCCTGCCGAGAAACCGTCCCGCAAGGATGAGACACAGGGCAAAAAGCCACCCCAGCAGGATGACCGCAAGGGCTATGCCGATGAGCAGGAACGCGACGAACCGGGGCGGAGGCCCTCCCTGTCCGTGGAAGCTGCCCGGCGCGAAAAGCAGGGCCAGTCCCAACCCGAGGTGAAGGATCGGCAGGCACGCGAAGAGCGCGGCCAAACCTCCCACCACGTAGTGAAAGACGGACAACAGGCGCAGGTGTTCCTCGTCGGAGTTCATCGGCGCTCTCCCTCATTCAAACGGAGGCCCTCTCCCGGCACATGTCCGCGGAAGGGATCGCTCCGGCGGCCTTACGTCATGCCCATCATGCGGTTCAGGGCCTCGCCCGCGGGCACCATGGGGAAGACGTTCTCCTCGGGGTCGATCCGAACGTCGAGCAGGACCACCCCGTCCGTGGCGATCATCTTCTTCAGGGCCGGGACGACCTCCTCCTTCTTCTCCACGCGGATGCCGGTGCAGCCGAAGGCCTCGGCGAGCTTCACGAAGTCGGGGTTCGTGTCCCCGAGGAGCGTGTGCGAGTAGCGCCGTCCGTAGAAGAGCTCCTGCCACTGGCGGACCATCCCGAGGTAGCCGTTGTTGAGGACGACGATCTTGACCGGGAGATGGTTCCCCACGGCGGTGGTGAGCTCCTGGATGTTCATCTGGATCGAGCCGTCCCCGGCGATGTCCACCACGAGGTGGTCGGGCCGTCCGGCCTGGGCGCCGATGGCCGCCGGCAGGCCGAAGCCCATGGTCCCGAGCCCGCCGGAAGAGACCCAGGTGCGAGGCTTTGTGAAGGTGTAGTACTGCGCGGCCCACATCTGGTTCTGGCCGACCTCGGTGGCGATGATGGTCTTCCGGTCCTTGGTGAGGTTGTAGAGCTCCTCGATTACGTACTGGGGCTTCAGGCCCTTGTCGCCGTAGGCGAGCGGGTATTTCTCCTTCCACTCGCGGATCTGGTCGAGCCAGGCCTTGCGATCGACCTTCTTGAGGAGCGGGACAAGAAGCTGGAGGGCCCGGGAGGCGTCCCCCACCACGGGGATGTCCACCTTGACGTTCTTGGAAAGCGAGGTGGGGTCGATGTCGATGTGGATAATCTTCGCCTCGGGCGCGAAGGCCGAGAGCTTGCCGGTGATCCGGTCGTCGAAGCGCGCGCCGATGGCGATGAGGCAGTCGGTGTGGGTCACGGCGTAGTTCGCGTAGACCGTGCCGTGCATGCCGAGCATGTGGAGCGCGTTTTCGTGCGTCTCCGGGAAGGCGCCGAGCCCCATGAGCGTGGTCGTGACCGGGAGGTTCCCGGCCTCGGACATCCGCTTCACGAGCTCCGAGGCCCCGCTCGATATCGCGCCGCCGCCCACGTACATGACGGGGCGCTGGGCGGCGTTGATCATCTCGGCCGCGCGCTCGATCTGCTTCGGGTGGGGGTCGTAGCAGGGTTGGTACCCCGGCAGGTTCGGCTTCTCGGGGAGCGCCTTCTCGATGGCGCTCATGGAGACGTCGACCGGCAGGTCGATGAGGACCGGCCCCGGCCGCCCGGTCCGCGCGATGTGGAAGGCCGCCACCAGGACCTCGGGCAGGTCCTCGGGGTTGGAGACGAGGTAGTTGTGCTTGGTGATGGGCCGGGTGATCCCGGTGATGTCCGCCTCCTGGAAGGCGTCGTTGCCGATGAGGTTGGTCTTGACCTGGCCCGTGAGGCACAAGAGCGGGATCGAGTCCATGTTGGCCGTGGCGATGGCCGTCACGAGGTTCGTGGCGCCGGGGCCGCTCGTGGCGATGGCCACGCCCACCTCGCCCGTGACGCGCGCGTACCCGTCGGCCATGTGGCCCGCGCCCTGCTCGTGCCGGGGGAGAATGAAACGGATGTCCGGCGCGTCGAAGAGGGCGTCGAACAGGGGCAGGAGCACCCCTCCCGGATACCCGAAGATGACCTTGACCCCTTCGCGCCGGAAGGCCTCGATGACGAGTTGCGCGCCTTTCATAAACTCACTCCTTCCGTATCCCTTCGACCGGCGCCTCCGGCTCGGAGAAAAAAGACGAGGGGTCTCGTCCGGGGAAGAGCCGCTCGAAAGAAAAAACTCGGCCGGCTGCGCCTGCCGATCCTGCCGTTGGGAGACGCAATTCAAGACCGCCACCGGGAAACACCCGTGTCCGGCGGCTATAACTTCTCCTATCGTATAACCGTACGGACGGCGGACTGTCAAGGACTATTTGAGCTCGCCCGCTTCGCCCGTGGAGGGGGCGGCAGGAGTGGGTATCGTGGGCGCGGGCTCGGAAGCGGCGGGCGCGGCCGGGATCGGCTCGACGGGTTCCGGCGCCGCCGTGGCCGAGGCGGGAGGAGCCGCGCCATCGGGCTGGGCAGCGGCGCCCGGGAGGATGATCGCGTCGATGATCGGAGGGACCGGCTTGGAGGGAGGATGCTGGACGGCCGCGAGGAGGCGGCGGGCGTTCATCCCGGCCAGGGCGCGGACCGTCTTTTCCGTGCGTACCACGTACTTCTGGCGGGAGACGTCGCGCCGGGCAAAGACGCAGGCGCCGTCCGAGGCGCGGTAGACCTCGGTGGCGATATCCACCCCGCTCGTCTCGGCGAAGAACACCTGCGCGGCGAGGATCGCGGTGCTGATGGCTGCGGACCACAGGCTCGGCACGCTCTTCGCGCGCCGGAACTCCACCACCTCCCCCCGGAGCACGAAGTCCGCGCCGTGCTCTTGGGCGAGCACCACGGCCTCCCGGGGGGTCAAGAGGCGCTTGTGGGTCGCCATGTCCTCTTCGTCGGCCTCGCAGAGCCGGAGGGTGCCCTGTCGCTGGAGCTCCATTCGGTAGATGCTCGTCACGACCGCGCCGCCGCCGGTCTCCGGAATGAGGTTGGCCGGGTTCGATCGCTCGTGATAGGGAAGGATCAGGAGCGCGGGGGGGAGCTCCGTGTCTTCCGCGGAGGTTTCGGACGGACGGCCCGGCCGGCCCGTGGGCGGGGCCGCATACCGGGCGAGGATGGCGTCGGCCACGCGCCGGGCCTGGGCGTCCCGGCCGCCTTCCCCGCCGGGCGCGCCGCTCGCCTGGTAGTCGTCGCCCGCAAAGACCAGGCGCCGCTCCGGCACGGAAAAGAAGCGGAGGAACATGCCGGCCCGGGGCGGGATGCTGGCCGCCCGGGTTTCGGCGTAGCTGAAGAGCTGCCCGGCGATCACGAGATCGGCGTGGAACCGCTCGCCAAAGCCCAGGGCCTCGGCGAGCGACATCGACCCGGCCGGCCTCTCGCACAAGGGCGCGACCACGGTCTTGCGCTCGAAGAGGGGATGCGTCCGGAGGGCCTCGAGAAAGATCCGCCTCGCCCGCTCGGCGGCCTTCGGGTCGAGCGGGTCCTTGTGGTCGCGGAAGGTGCGGACGTCGAGAAAGGGGAGCACGAGCACGGTGCGGACGTTCTCGGGCTCGTGGAGGACAAAGCGCGCGCCTTCCA
>JAZDLH010000117.1:0-6881 GCA_043802275.1 Planctomycetota bacterium | reverse complement strand
GGGGAAGCCTGCGGCGCGGGCGTTGCCTCGGGCCGGGGGACGCCCTTCCAGGCGTGGAAGCTCTCGAGCGCCGCCTCGATGCGCGTCAGGTAGCCCGCGTCCGCCCCGTGGCCGTCGAACTGGAGCACGATGTACGGCTTCCTCGCCCGGGCCATGATCTCCTTGAAGTAGGTGAGGATGTAGCTGTCCGGGCCGCACATGAAGTTGGTGAAGAAGACGCCGAAGAGCCGGTCGTGGCGCGCGATGTACTCCGCGGCCGCGAGAATCTTCTGGCCGTAGTGCCAGTACATGTTCCGGTGCCCGCCCTCGAGGACCGGGCGAAAGTCGAGCGGGAGCTGGTCCAGGAAGAGCACGGTATATCCCATCTCGGCGATCTTGCGCGGGAGGTCGAGCGCCATGCCGGCGTCGAGCGTGTTGTAGGGCCGCCCCACGAGCACGATGCCCAGGGCGCCCGCGCGCTCGACGGCCTCGAGCCCCTCCGCCCCCCGGGGGAGCGCCTCCGCCTCGAAGACGGACAGCGCCCGGCGGCTGGCCACGTAGGCGCTCCGGATCTCCTCGCGGGATTTGCCGAGCGCCGCGCCCACGGTCTCCTCGAGGCGGTCGGTCATGTAATCCACGCTCTTTTGAAGCTGCACCACGGGCGCGAGGAGCCGGCCGGAGAGGTCCAGCCCCTCGAGCGACCGGAGCACGCCCGGGTGCGCCTGGAGATAACAGCAGAAGTGCGCGTCGGTGAAACCGTGGGGGTTGTCCGCGCGCACCATGTGCGGCACGAAGAGGTAATCCACCCCGCCCTTCTCCAACAGATGCGCCGCGTGGCCGAAGGCCATGAAGACCGGAGCGCAGTACTCCGCCGTGGCGAGCGCCGTGCCCGCGCGAAGTATCGCCTCGGAGCTCGGAGGGGAGAGGACCGGGTCGCACCCCAGGGTCTCGAAGAAGGTCCGCCAGAGGGGGAAGGTCCCGTAGGTCCCGAGCATGCGCGGGATGCCGACGCGCGGCCGGTTTGCCGCCGGCGCGGCCGGCCGGGGCCGGTCCGGCCGCCCGTCCGGCCCGTGGCGCCAGGCATGCTCGCGACGCCGAAGGTATTCGAAGCCCGGCGCCCGGCGCTCCAGCGGTCGGCGCGACTCGTAGTCCCGCCCGCACTTGAGGCCCCAGGCCACGGTGGGGCCGGAGGTGCGGATGAGGGAGAGACCGCACCGGTTGCGGCAGAGCTCGCAGGTCTCGTGCTCCACGACGACCCGCTCGTCCGCGAACTCGAGCCCCCGGAAGGCGGTCGGGCCCTGGAAGCGCTCCAGGAGCAGGAGGCACATGCCGAGGGCGCCGGTGATGTGGCAGTACGGGGAGACGCGGATCGGGAGGCCGAGCTCCGCCTCGAAGGCGGCCACGAGCGCGCGGTTCCGCGCCGTGGCGCCCTGGAAGCAGACGTGGTTGCCGAGGTAGAGGCCGCCCACGACCTTGTTCAGGTAGTTGTCGCGCACGCTGTGGAGCACGCTCGCGGCCACGGCGCGCTTGCTCCACCCCCGCGCGAGCAGGAGATCCAGGTCCCGCTCCATGTAGACCGTGCAGCGGTCGCTCGTCATGGGGCACTCGACGCCCAGGGCGAAGTCCGCGTACGCCTCGATCGGGAGGCCGAGCTTCACGGCCTGCTCCTCGATGAAGGAGCCGGTGCCGGCCGCGCAGACGTAGTTCATGACCGAGTTGTAGACCACGCCGTCCTGGAGCTGGGTGAACTTGGCGTCCTGCCCGCCGAGCTCGAGGATGGTGTCGACCTCCGGATCGAGGAAGACGGCGGCGCGCGCGTGCGCGGTGATCTCGTTCAGGGCGAGATCCGCGCCGATCACGGCCCGGACCATCTTGCGGCCCGAGCCCGTGGTGCCCGCGCCGCGGACGTCCCACCGGATCCCCGCGCGCCGGGCGAGATCCCGCAGGGCGCGGAAGACCTTCTGCACCGCGCCGATCGGGTCGCCCGCGGTCTTGCGATAGACCCAGGCGACCATCCGGCGATCGGGGTCGAGGAGCGCGGCCTTGGTGCTCGTGGAGCCGATGTCGATGCCGAGCAGGACCGGGATCCGGCCGGTCCGTTCCTCGAGGAGGGCCACCTCGCTGTCGTGCTCGTCCCGGTAATAGTCGTGGTAGCGAAAGGCGGGGTATTCCGAGAGCCTGAGCTCGAGGGGCGGACGGAGAAAGCCCGCCCGCTCCCTGCCGGCGCCGGGCTCGACGCGGAGCGCCTCGAGACGGACGGGCCGCGTCGCGCCGCGGGAGCGCGCGTAGAGGGCCGCGCCGAGGGCGGCCGCGAGCTGGGGGTCCTCCGGCACGACGGTCTCGCACCCGAGCTTTTCCCGCACGGCGACCACGACCACGCGGTTCAGGGCCACGCCGCCTATGACGGCGGTCTTGCCCTGGAGCCCGTGCCCGCCCAAGAGGCCGTCGACCGTGGAGCGGCCGAGCCCGGCGCAGAGCCCCGCCGCGATGGCGTCGGTGCCGTACCCCTCCTGCTGGAGGTGGATCATGTCGCTCTTGGCAAAGACCGCGCAGCGCGTGGCCACGGCCGGGACGATCCCGCCGTAGCCCATGGCCCGGTCGGCGAGCTCCTGGGGCGGGATCTCGAGCCGGAGCGCCTGCTGGTCGAGGAAGGCGCCCGTGCCGCTCGCGCAGGCGGAGTTCACGGTGCACCGGCGGTATTGCCCTTTCGCGTCGAGGCGCGTGAGCGAAAAGGAGCCCCCGCCGATGGAAAGGATGTTTCGCGCGTCGGGCACGAGCAGGCGCACGCCCTCGATCTGCGCCACGATGGCGTCGATGTACTCCCCTTCGAGCGAGAGCTCGCGCGCGCCGCTCCCGGTTCGGACCGCGGCGCGGACCGTCTCGAGCGGAAGACGCTCGAGCTCCTCCAGAAGCACAAAGACCGGCTCCCCCTGGTGGCGGCGGTACGCCTTGCGGACGACCGAGCCCTTCCCGTCGAGGAGGACGAGCCCCACGTACAGGGAGCCGACGTCTATGCCAAGGTACGCCGCGGTCACGGACTCCCCTCTCTTAAGCGCGTCCCCGGAAAGGAGGCAAAACGCCTCCGGTCTTCCCCTCGAATCCCTCGGGGCGGGGTCTGCGTCGGTCGAGGCGCGCCCCGCTTCGACTTCGCACCCCAAAGCCCCTCCGGTCCTTTTCCCGGCCGCGAGTATACCAGAGAATTTACAGCAGGCACAAGGGGAAAGAGCGCCCTCTCCTCGCCCCAAGGCCGCAAGAGAGCGCGGCTTATAAATGTCCTGTCATGTTTTTGACGATCCCATTCGTTCGCCAAGATATCGTGGAAGAGGGAAGGGGTCGAATCGTGGGAAAACGGCTTCAGTCGGACTCCGTCTCTCCGGCTGATTCCGCCCCGGCGAGAAGAAATCCTTTGCCGCAGGCGAGAAAGGCCCTGTGCTCAAGCTCCAAAAGCTGCCGCTCCACCTCCGCCTGGATGCGGTCCGCCTCCGCCCGGGCGGCCTGGCGGTCCTCTCCGCACGGCCGGGGGACGATGGGCTCGCCCGCCTCCACGCGCAGGGGATGGAACCGCAGGCCCCCGGAGCGCGGCCAGCTTTCGTAGGCGCCGTGGATGTAGGTGGGCAAAACCACCGCGCCGCTTCGCACCGCGATCATGCCGACGCCGCGCTTGATCCGGCCAAGCCGGCCGTTTTGCGTGCGCGTCCCCTCCGGAAACAGGGCCACGCACTCTCCCCGGGCCAGGCGCTCGCCCACCGCGCGCAGGGCCGAGCGCGGGTCGCCCTCCCGGTCCACGGGAAATGCGTTCACCTTGCCGATGAGCCAGCCGAAGAAGAAGATCTCGAAGAGGGACCGCCGCGCCATATAGCTCACCGGCCGCTCATACGCCGAGCCCAGGATCGTGGGATCGAGAAAGCTCGCGTGGTTGCCGGCGATAAGAACCGGCCCGGCGGAGGGCATGCGCTCCATGCCGATCCGCCGCCACTTCCAGTAAAGCCAAAAGACAAACCTGAGTCCCAGCCGGAAGGTCCGGTAGAGCGGCAGGAACGCCACGCACCTCTTGGGCGGCTTAACGGCCATCTTGCGCGCGCCTCACGATCTGTTGCACCGCCTCGGCCACCGACAAGTCGGTGGTGTCGAGATACACCTGGTCCCCAGTCCGCTTGAGGGGACCGACCGCGCGCTCCAGGTCCGACCGGTCGCGCGAGGCAATCTCCCCGAGGAGCGCCTCGAGCCGGGTGGGGTGTCCGGCGGCATCGAGATCCTTGAGCCTGCGGCGCGCGCGGCACTCCGGCGCGGCGTCGAGGTAAAACTTCCATTGCGCCTCGGGCAGCACCACGGTGGTGATGTCGCGCCCCTCCATGACCACGGGACGAGCCCGGGCCAAGGCCCGCTGCCGCCCGACAAGCTCCGCCCGGACCGGGGGAGCGGAGGCGGCAAACCGCACCTGGGCGGTGATCTCGGGCGTGCGGATGGCGGTGCTTACATCCTCGCCGTCCAAAAGAATCCGTGTGCCGCTTTCGTCAAAATCGAGCCGGCAAGACCGGGCAACGGCGCCAAGCGCCTCCGGGTCGTGAAGATTCGCCCCGGCCCGCATCGCGGCCAGGGTCACGGCCCGGTACATGGCGCCGCTGTCAATGTAAAGGAACCCGAGCGCCTCGGCGACGCCCCGCGCCACGGTGCTCTTCCCCGCGCCGGCCGGTCCGTCGATGGCCACCGCCCGGATGGCTCGCGCTCGCTCCATAAGGGTCGCGTCCTTTGCCAGGCCAAAAAGCATAACTATTTTAACAGGTTCATGATGGAACATCCAGAGATTCCCTGCGAAAGCTCATGGGGGAAACCGGGGGTCGATCCCGCTTTTTTCTCATCTTGTACGGGAATTTCCGGTTTCAGTTGAAAGCCATTATATCTTCATTTAAAAGGGGTTATGTCTGAGGAGACATGGGCTTTTTCCTCAAGGTCCATTTCCGTGAAATCCTCCTGAAAGGACAGGACGGTTATGAGCAACCCATGAGGGGTGGAATGCTTCCACGGGTTGGAGCCGTTGAGGTCGAATCATGGTCAAACAATGCCGCAACTGCAGGCACATCCGGGATTCGCAAGGGCATTTCCGCCATCCCTTCCCAGGGGAATTGCCCATGCAGGTGAGCTTCACTTATTGTCCGAGCTGCGCCCTGTATGCGCTTAACGCCCTTCGGCAAGGAGAAATCCCCCCTGCCTATCGGAACGTCGTGTCTCCCGCCAAATTGAAGTAATAACCCGAATTATTACGAGCGATTTGCTTCCTACCGGTAAAGCCATGCCTTCTTTTTCGCCGAAAATGAATTGACAAAAAAGAGACTAAGTGTAGCATATCTCCTGCTGTAAAACCTTTTCCGTTTGAATGGAACGCGCATTCCACCTTGCGGCTCTGCCTTAGAGAGGCTTTTGGGTGTGAATAAACTTTTTGGGAGGAGGGATGGTTCCATGGGGAGGATTTCCGCAAGAGGAGCGTCCAGCCCTGTCGATGGCCTGGATATGGCGGGAGAGAAGATGGGGATATTGCTCCACGTCCTGTCATTAGAGGGGGAAGCGGCCTATGCGCCCTGGCACGTGCGGGGCGGACTCCGGTGCCGAGGCTTGTCCGGCAACGGTTTTATCCTGGTAGAGGGAGACGCGGAGATCGGCGGGTCCGGCGAGGGATACGAGGGGATTCTCGTGGTCACAGGGGATCTCGTGCTTCGGGGGGCGCGGTATGACGGGAGCCTCTTCGTGCTGGGCAGGATCCGCGTGGAGGGCGTGACCGCCGTGTCCGGCACCGTATATGCGCTCGGCGGCTTCCACCCGCAGTCCACGCATCCCATCGTGCTCGACGGCCGTCTCTGGATGGGCCGGGAGGGGACTTCTTCCTTTGCCGTGGGATTGACGGAGAAGGCGTTTGCCTGCCGCACCTTCCCCATTCCCACGACGCTCTCCGTGACCGAGATCGAGGCCTACGGAATCTGATCCGCCGTTGCCCGGCCGGGCGAGCTCCCTTGCCCGACTGCCGGGGATCGGCTCATCGACAGGCCTCGTCCATGATTTGGACGATCGCCCGTTCGACCTCCAGCGCCACCGGCTCCAGCTCGGGCTTGCCGAAGAGTCTCAGCATGGCCGTTGGTAGGATGGTCACCACCTTCACCTTGCCGCCTTCCTCGTACAGGCTGATGCGGCACGGGAGGGCCGTGGAGACCGACATGTCGGCTTCCAGTACCTTCCTGGCCTGGACGGGGTTGCAGATCTCGAAGATGAGGCACGCCGCGGTGAAGGCCACGCCCTTGGCGTTCATCTTTTCCCTGAGATCGTGCGTCTCCAGGACGCCGAATTTCTGCGAAGCGGCGGCCGCCGCGAGCCTCTGGGCCACCTCTTCAACGCTGCCGCGAGCTTCCTGGACGTAAAGCATGGGCCACCCTCCCAAATTAGGCAAACACAAAGGCTTATCCGCGCACACGCTGTGCCTCGGCCGTAAAATCGCAAGTCGGCGCTCCGATGCTCGCTTTTTTATTGCGGATAGAAACACGGCAAGGCCTTTTCGTTCCGAGTGAAAACAGTTCACGACGAATTCATTGTATAAATGCGTGGGGAGGAGCGTCAAGGTAATTTGCACACGTATTCCGTGGGGGGCAAATAAACATCGTACGTCAATTTAAGTCTTGATCATCTAATAAGTTGGGAGTTAATTTTGATTGGTGTTTCGTTTGTGTTTTTCTATCCCCGACTTAACTCTTTTTTTCAAATCTCCCCTTATATTGTTTATTTCTTCAGCTATGGCATTTGCCAAAGCAACATTAATTAAAGCGGTTTTTCTTGCTTCGAATGCCGTGTTCTGCAAATCATAATCTGCATTATTCCTATTGACTCGGAAATTCAACATTCGTTGGGCCAGAATGCTG
>JAZDLH010000116.1:0-3995 GCA_043802275.1 Planctomycetota bacterium | reverse complement strand
CAGTACCAGCTCTGGGGCACGGATCCCCGGTGTCTGGCCGAGGGAGCGCGGATCTCAGAGGACGCGGGCGCCGATGCCGTGGACCTGAACTGCGGCTGCCCCGTGCCCAAGGTCGTGGCCTCGGGCTCCGGCGTGGCCCTGATGCGGAATCCCGGGCTCATCGGCCAATGCCTCGCGGCCATGCGCCGGGCGTGTCGGGTCCCCCTCTCCGCCAAGATCCGTCTTGGGCCCAACCCGTGGATTCGGAACGGCGCGGAGACCGCCAGGATCGTCGAGGCGAGCGGAGCGGACTTTTTGACCGTGCACGGCCGTTACGGGGGCGAGGCCTACAACGTCCCGGTTTGCGCGAAGGGCATCGCCGAGGTCGTGGCGGCCGTGAAGATCCCGGTGATCGCCAATGGCGACGTCTCGAGCGGCGAGACGGCCTCGCGCCTCGCGGAGGCGACCGGCGCCTCGGGCGTGATGGTGGGCCGGGCGTGCCTCGGGGATCCGTGGGTTTTTGCGCGCATTCGGGCGGAGCTCTTGGGAGAGGCCTGGCGGCCGCCGTCGGCCGAGGAGCGGGGCAGGGCGCTTTTGGACCACTTCCAGGGGCTCGCGGAATTTCTGGGCGAAACGCACGCCACGCGCCACATCCGGAAGCTCGCCGGATTTTTTTCGCGCGGACTAACGGGCGCGCGCGCCTTCCGCGAGGCGGTGAACCATTGCCGCACGGCCGAGGCGTTCGTCGCGCTCGTGCGCGAGCATTTCCTGCCAAGAGGCGGGGAGAAGGCTTGACATCCCTTCCAGGGGCCGGTAGGAACTATTTTTTGGCCGTCCTTCCACGGCGCGGGAAAGGCGGACAGGGAAAAGGAGGCATCCGGAATGGAACCGTATTCGGAAAGGCCGCTTAGCCAATACCTCGACGACGCGGCCTCGGGCGCGCCCACGCCGGGCGGCGGGAGCGCGGCGGCCCTGGCCGGAGCGCTCGCCGCGGCCATGGCCTCCATGGTGGGCGCGTTCACCCTGTCGTCCGAAAAATACATGGAGGCGCACCCCGAGGCCGAGCGGATCCGCCGGGAGACCGAGTCCCTGCGGGAAACGCTCACGCGCCTCGTGCAGGCGGACGTGGACGCCTACGCGTCCGTCTCGCGGGCTCATGCCCTGCCGAAGACAACCCCCGAGGAAAAGGCGGCCCGGCGAGAGGCCGTCCGCGACGCCTCGGCCGAGGCCCTGGGCCCCCCCCTCAAGACCTTGCGCGCGATCCGCGGCCTGGCTGGCCTCTTGCCGCGCCTGGCGGAGATCGGCAACCGCAACCTCCTGAGCGACGCGGCCGTGGCGGCCGTGCTCGCCCGGGCGGCGGCCGACGCCGCGGCGGTGAACGTCCGGGTCAATTGTAACGGCTTGGGCGACAGGGACCGGGCCGCGGCCCTGGAAGCGGAGGTCGCAGCCGCCTGCCGATCGGTTCATGAGGCCTGTGATGCCGCGCTTGAAAGAGTCGAAAGAGCTTGATAGAGGCCGAGAGGGACCGGCGGTTCGGAACTGGACAAGACCCCGGCGGCGCGCCGGGTTTTTTTGGGGGAGCGTGTCGCCGGACGTGTCGCCGGAGGGGAGGAGCGGCTTCAGCGAACCGCCGTGATGCGAAGGAGGAAGACCACCTCGGTGGTGCCGGCCTCTTTCCGGTCGCGGCTGAAGAGGCGACCGAGGCCGGGCACGTTCTGAAGGCCGGGCACGCCCTGGCGCTCGGTGACCGCGTTCTCCTTGAAGAGGCCCGCGATCAGGACCGTGTCGCCGCTGTTCACCTTCACGGTCGTGGTGATCTCCCGGGTGTTGATGATCGGCCGGTCGGACCCCGGCCGCCAGCCGGCGATCTCCGATACGCTGGGCGTCAGGTTCAGCACCCCTCGCCGCTCTGCGTGATGCGCGGAGTCACCTCGAGCCGCACGCCGAGGTCCAGGAGCTCCTCTCCCTCCGTGACGTTCCTTCCCCGGTCCCTGCCCCAGGAGCGGGCGTTGGTGGGAACGGCGTCGTCATTTGAGGCGGTATCGATGGATCGGTTGTACTCGTCGCTCTCCGTGGTCAGCACGGAGGTCTTCTTGAAGACGGGGATCTGGGCGCCGGCGTGGAACTCCGCCTGGGTGTTGTTGAGCGCCACGATCCGGGGCGCGGCGAGGAGCGTGACGCGGCCCTGCTTGGAGAGGAGGTCGATCTGGGCGTTCAGGATCTTGACGCCCGCGTCCGCCAGGCGGCCGAACATGACCTCGCCCCCCCCGCCCGCGGGAGAAGCGGCTGCGACGCCCGTCTGGAGAACCCCCTTGAAAAACTGGCCGTCGTTGTCCGAGCCCACGGGGCTCCGGAGGGCGCCCCAGTCGAAACCGATGCGCTCCTCGCGGCTCCAGGCGACCTCGAGGATCCGCACCTCGATCTCGACCTGCGGCACGGGCCAGTCGAAGAGCGCAAGGGCCTGGACGATGCTTCGCACGTAGTCCGCGCGGTCGGTGATGAGGAGGGCGGGGTTGTCCGCGTCCTCGCTCACCTTGCCGAGAAGGGAGAGCTTGGGCGTGATGAGCGTCTTCGCCCGGTCGGGCGCGATGTGCGCGAGGGGATAGAGGATGGTGACGTAGGTCTCGCTCGGGACGCCGTGGAGGTCCCGCAGGATGTTCTGCGCGGAGCCGGCGGCGCTCACCACCCGGCCGTAGGGGATGTCCACGTCGGTGATGTCGACCGTGGCGGTCGTGCGGACCTCCTCTCCGTCCACTTTCTTGACCTTTTCCACGGCGAATCGAAGGAGGATCCGGTCGGCCCGGCTTCGGTCGATCTCGATGAACTGGTAAAAGATGTCCTCGACTCCCGTAATGGATATTTCCAGGGACTTCAAGTCCCTTCCGGCGGGCGTGTAGACGACGTTGGGCTGGAGCCGGCTCCCCTTCTTGTCCTGAAGGGTCACGGAGGCGAGGACGCCTTCGGGAAGGGTCTCGGCAAAGGCGTAGTCAAAGGCGCCCACGCAGTCGAGCGCGACGGCGATCTCCTTGCCGGAACCCGACACCACGATGCTTTCTTCCTTGAAATCGGGGAGGACCCCGCCGGTTCCGTTCTGCTGGTCCTCGAGGTAGGCCCAGGCGATCCCGAGCTCGAAGATCACTCGCTCAGGTTTTTTTTCATCCGTCCGAACCGCGAACTGGGTCAGGCGCCCCGCCGAGGCGCCATCCGCCCGGGCCGTGGAGCCGGCCAAGAGAATCGCCAACGCAAGAAAAAGGACTCGGAATCGTTTCATGGCGCCTCCGTGTTCCATTCAACGGATGGTGAAGACCCAGCGGGTGATTCCCAGGACGCGGTTGAACTCATACTCCTCGATGATCTGTTCCCGGGGCTGGAAGTAAATCGCGGAATCCATGGACCGGATCATGCGGTTGTTGGAGTCGTACCCGAAGGCGAAGAGGCGCTTGCGCACGCCGTTTTCGCTTACGTTGCGCAGAAGGAGCGTAATGATCACTTCGTCGTCGTTGAAGCGCTTCTCGATGATTTGAATGTCCACGGCCTTTTCATCGCTCTGGTGCGCCTCGGAAAGCGGGTGGAGGGACTCTCGCATCACGGGATCCGGCGCGATGAAAAATCCGGGAACCTCGGCCGGGGTTTGGGGAGGCAAGAGATCGGGCGAGGGGATTGAATTTTCAAGTTCAGTCTCGACCTGTTCCGCCAGGGAAGAAAACAGATCCTCTTTCTTCCGTGCGCACCCGGAGACAAGGAGAACAACGATCAAACAGGCGGATAAAAAAGAGATGCATTCCTTCGGTCGGCTGAGCATGGCGGGATTTTCCATGTTTAAAGAAACATGATTGACAAGCAATTACAACCGTTATTGACATGCGACTACAAGCTGTAATTGTATTACACTAATCCGGGATTCACATTCTGTCAAGCCAAACTTTTTTCGGAAGACCCCGCGAGAAGGCTCCGGTAGGCGACAAGCGTAGCGGCCATGGCCACGTTCAAGCTCTCGACGCCAGCCGTTAGGGGGA
>JAZDLH010000115.1:0-10850 GCA_043802275.1 Planctomycetota bacterium | reverse complement strand
CGAAACAGGCCGCGTGGTTCAGGAGCAGGTGATCTGCCGGTACCGCGAGGACTTCGTGACCATCCCCGCCGACGCCGTGGAAGCCATGGATGTCTCCAGCTGCCAGATGGTGGGGGTCTCGGCCGCGCTCATCCCCTTCCTGGAGCATGACGACGCCAACCGCGCCCTCATGGGGTCAAACATGCAGCGACAAGCCGTGCCGCTCATTCAGCCGGAGGTCCCCCTCGTCTGCACCGGCATCGAGCGGGACGTGGCCTGCAACAGCGGCATGGTCGTCACGGCCAAGGAGGACGGCGAAGTTCTCTACGCGGACGCCTTCGAGATCGTCACGACCTCCGGCACGCTCGCCTCAGGCCGGCGCACCTACACGCTTCACAAGTACAAGGGCCTGAACGAAGGCACCTGCCTCAACCAGGTCCCGGTCGTGCGCGCGGGCCAGAAGGTGAAACCCGGCCAGGTCTTAAGCGAGGGCGCGGCCACGGTGGAGGGACACCTGGCGCTCGGGCGGAACGTGCTCGCGGCTTTTTTGAGCTGGGAGGGGTACAACTTCGAGGACGCCATCCTCGTCTCCGAGCGGGTCATCAAGGACGATTTCTTCACCTCCATCCACATCGAGGAGTTCTCGACCGAAATCCACGAGACCAAGGTGGGCCGCGAGGAGATCACGCGCGACATCCCCGGCGTCTCCGAGGCCGCGCTTCGAAACCTGGACGAAGAGGGCCTGATCCGCCTCGGCACCAAGGTGCGGCCCGGCGACATTCTCGTGGGCAAGATCGCGCCCAAGAGCAAGAGCGAGTACTCGAGCGAGGAGAAGCTCTTGCGGGCCATCTTCGGCCGCGCGGGCGAGGACATCAAGAACGACTCCCTCGATGTCCTGCCCGGCACCGAAGGCTATGTGATCGACGTGCAGCGCTTCAGCCGCCGCACGGCCATGAGCGAAGAGGAGCGCCGCCGCAACCGGAAGCGCGTCAAGCAGATCGAGGTCGAGATGCAGGAGGCGGTGGCCCGGGAGGTCGCGCAGAAGTTCGAGCGCCTGCAGGCGCTCCTGGGGGCGCACCCCGTGAACAAGCGCACCGGCCGCGTGCTCCGCGTGCCGCGAGGCGCCGATTACGAGCGCCTCTTGGACCTCCAGCGGGAAAGCGAGATGGGCGACCTGGACCTCCCGGCCGCCAAGCGCAAGAAGGCCTATGCCGTCTGCCTCGAGCACGACCGGCGCATCCAGGCGCTGCAGACGCGCGCCGAGGTGGAGATCGGCCGCATCAAGCGGGGCGACGAGCTCAAGCCCGGGGTGCTCGAGAAGGTGAAGGTCTATATCGCCGTCAAGCGCAAGCTCTCCATCGGGGACAAGATGGCCGGCCGCCACGGCAACAAGGGCGTCGTGGCCCGGATCCTTCCGGAAGAGGACATGCCCATGCTCGAGGACGGACGGCCCGTGGAGCTTGTCTTGAATCCCCTCGGCGTTCCGTCGCGCATGAACGTGGGGCAGATCCTCGAGACCCACCTCGGCTGGGCCGCCCACCAGCTGGGGTTCCGGGCCGTCTCGCCGGTCTTTGACGGCGCCAAGGAAGAAGAGGTGCGCAAGGAGCTCGTGCGCGCCGGCCTTCCGGAGAATGGGACCACCGTGCTTTTGGACGGCCGGAGCGGGGAACCCTTCCACACGCCCAGCACGGTGGGCTACCTCTACATGCTGAAGCTTCACCACCTGGTGGCGGAAAAGATCCACGCCCGCGCGACCGGCCCCTACAGCCTCATCACCCAGCAGCCCCTCGGCGGCAAGGCCCGCAACGGCGGCCAGCGCTTCGGGGAGATGGAGGTCTGGGCCCTGGAGGCCTACGGCGCGGCGAACATTCTGCAGGAGATCCTCACGGTCAAGTCCGACGACGTGGACGGCCGGACCAAGATCTACGAATCCATGGTCAAGGGCGAAAACACCCTGGAGCCGGGCACGCCCGTGAGCTTCGAGGTCCTGTGCAACGAGATCAAGGGCCTAGGGCTCAACATCCGCCTGGAGCGGGCCGAGCCCTTGTTGAAGACCGAGGAAGCGACGTGACGCATCGACCGGGGGGCCCGCGGCGCGGGGTCGCGCCCGGCCCATCCGGCATCCGACGCAGCAATCGGGGCATGGAAGGCTTATGAACGCGGAACTCACGCATTACAGCAGCATCAACGACTACGGCTCGATCTCCATCCGGATCGCGAGTCCGAACGACATCCGCAGCTGGTCCTACGGGGAGGTCAAGAAGCCGGAGACCATCAATTACCGCACCTACCGGCCGGAGAAGGACGGTCTCTTCTGCGAGCGCATCTTCGGTCCCGAGCGGGACTGGGAGTGCTCCTGCGGCAAGTACAAGGGCATCAAGTACAAGGACATCATCTGCGACCGCTGCGGCGTGAAGATCACCCACAGCCGCGTGCGGCGCTCCCGCATGGGGCACATCAACCTGGCGGTGCCGGTGGTGCACATCTGGTTCTTCAAGAGCCTCCCCAGCCGCCTGGGGGCGCTTCTGGACATCAAGTCCTCGGCCCTGCAGCAGATCATTTACTACCAGCGCTACGTCGTGACCCAGCCCGGGGAGACGCCCCTCAAGGAAGGGGAGATCCTCACCGAGGAGCTATACCGCGAATGCCGGGAGAAGTACGGCGCGGACTTCACCGCCCTCATGGGGGGCGAGGCCACCCGCGAGCTCTTGAAGAAGATCAACCTCGAGGAGCTGCGCGCCGTCCTCCACGCCGATCTCGACGCCTGCAAGCTCAAGATGAAGCGCGAGAACCTCATCAAGCGCCTGCACATTGTGGAGGCGATGCTCCGGTCCGAGAACGATCCGACCTGGATGGTCATGGACGTGATCCCCGTGATCCCGCCCGACCTCCGGCCGCTCGTGCCGCTCGAGAGCGGGAACTTCGCCACCAGCGACTTGAACGACCTCTACCGCCGCGTCATCTACCGCAACAACCGGCTCGCGCGGCTCCTGGACTTGAGCGCCCCGCAGGTCATCGTGCGGAACGAAAAGCGCATGCTCCAGCAGGCCGTCGACGCCCTCTTCGACAACAGCCGCACCAAGCGCCCGGTCCTCGGCGCGGGCAACCGCCCCCTGAAGAGCCTGACCGACATGCTCAAGGGCAAGCAGGGCCGTTTCCGCGCGAATCTCCTCGGCAAGCGCGTGGATTATTCCGCCCGGTCGGTCATCATCGTGGGGCCGGAGCTCCGGCTCGACCAGTGCGGGCTGCCGAAAAAGATCGCCCTCGAGCTCTTCCAGCCCTTCATCATCCGGCGGCTCAAGGAAAAGGGCCTGGCGGACACCATCAAGAGCGCCAAGAAGATGCTCGAGCGCAAGGACGAGGAGATCTGGGACGTCCTGGAGGAGGTGATCCACGGGCATCCCGTGCTCCTCAACCGCGCCCCCACCCTTCACCGGATGGGGATCCAGGCCTTCTATCCGGTGCTCGTCGAGGGCGACGCCATCCGGCTCCATCCCCTGGTCTGCTCGGGCTTTAACGCCGATTTCGACGGCGACCAGATGGCGGTGCACCTGCCGCTCTCCATCGAGGCCCAGACCGAGGCGGCGCTCCTCATGCTCTCCACGGCCAATATCTTCTCGCCCGCGCACGGCAATCCCCTCATCACCCCCGACCTCGACATCGTGCTCGGGTGCTATTACCTGACCCTCATGCGCAAGGGGCAGAAGGGGGAGGGCAAGGTCTTTCGCGACCAGATGGAGGCGATCCTCGCCTACGACGAGGGACGCATTGCCCTGAACGCCCGCATCCGCGTGCGCCTGGCCCATGTCGAGGCGGTCGTCGGGGAGGACGAAGCCTTTCAGCAGCCCGAGGTGGGGGGCCTGCACGAGACGACGGTGGGGCGGATCCTCTTCAACGACATCCTGCCCGAGAGGATGTACTTCTACAACATCGCCATGACCAAGAAGGGATTAAACCGGGTCGTCAGCGACTGCCATCTCCGGTTGGGACGCGACGCCACGGTGACGCTTCTCGACCGCATGAAGGACACCGGCTTCCATTACGCCACGGTTTCCGGGCTCTCCTTCGCCGCTTCCGACCTCAAGACCCCGCCCACCAAGGCGGCGGTGATCCGGGAGGCCGAGGAGAAGGTGGCCCTCATCGAGCAGGCCCACCAGATGGGCGACATCACCGAGGGCGAGCGGTACAACCAGATCGTCGACGCCTGGACGCACGTGACCGAGCGCCTGACCAAGGACCTCATGCACGAGATCGAGAACGACGACCGGGGCCCGGATTACATCAACCCCGTCTGGGCCATGTTCCATTCCGGCGCCCGAGCCAGCACCCAGCAGATCCGGCAGCTCGCGGGCTTCCGGGGCCTCATGACCAAGCCCAACGGCCGGATCATCGAGACGCCCATTCGCGCCAACTTCCGCGAAGGCCTGCGCGGACTCGAGTACTTCTCCTCCACCCACGGCGCGCGCAAGGGCCTGGCCGATACCGCCCTGCAGACGGCCAACAGCGGCTATCTCACCCGCAAGCTCGTCCAGGTGGCGCAGGACGTGGTCATCACCGCCGGGGATTGCGGCACCACGCGGGGCTTGAGCAAGGGCGCGGTCGTCAGCGGCGAGCACGTCGAGGTCTCCATGGCCGAGAACATCTTCGGCCGCGTGGCGCTCGGCAACATTTCCGACATCCTCACGGACGAGGTGATCGTCCGCGCGGGCGACCTCATCACGCGCGAGAAGGCCGCGCGGATCGAGGCCTTGAACCTCGGCAAGATCCGCGTCCGCTCTCCCCTCACCTGCGAGATGGACTACGGCATCTGCGCCAAGTGCTACGGCATGGACCTCTCCACCGACCAGCTGGCCGAACCGGGGCTGGCCGTCGGCGTCATCGCTGCGCAGTCGGTGGGCGAGCCCGGGACGCAGCTCACCATGCGGACCTTCCACATCGGCGGCATCGCCAGCCACTCGGTCCGACAGAACGAGTGCCGGACCGACACCGCCGGCGTTCCCCTCTTCCACAACCTGCGCACGGTGCGGGCCATGGTCTCCGTCGGCAAGGGCAAGGAGCGGGAGGTGCTGATCGCCCTCAATCGGAACGGCGAGATTGCCATCACCGACAAGAAGGGGCGCGAGATCGGCGAGCGCTACGAGATCCCCGCCGGCGCCCACGTCCTCGTCGAGGAGGGAAAGCCCGTCTCCGCCCGCACGGTGCTGGCCCGCTGGGACCCGTACAATACGCCGGTCCTCACGGAGGTGAGCGGCACGGTGCGCTACGAGGACATCCTCGAGGGCGAGACCATGCGCTCCGAGGCCGATGCCACCACGGGCTACACCCGCAAGATGATCACCGAGCACAAGGGGGACCTCCATCCGCAGGTCCTCATCATCGACGAGAAGGGACATATCCTCGCCTACTACGCCATCCCGGAGCGGGCCTACCTCGAGGCGGACGAGGGCGAGACGATCAAGGCCGGCACGACCCTCGCCAAGACCGCGCGCGAGATCGAGATGACCCAGGACATCACCGGCGGCCTCCCCCGCGTGACCGAGCTCTTCGAGGCCAGGAAGCCCAAGGAGCCGGCCGTGATGAGCGAGGTCGACGGCGTGGTGGAGCTCGGCGAGCGCCGGCGCGGCAAGCGGGTCATCCTCGTCCGGGCGGAGAACGGCAAGGAGTACGTCCACCTCGTGCCCCAGGGCAAGCACGTCCGCGTCCACACCGGCGACCGGGCGCGCGCGGGCGAGCCCCTCGTGGACGGGCCCCTCGTTCCGCAGGACATCCTCCGCATCCGCGGCGAGGAGCACCTGCAGCAGTATCTCTTGAACGAGGTGCAGAACGTCTACCGGGCCCAGAACGTCCACATCAACGACAAGCACATCGAGCTTCTGATCCGGCAGATGATGCGCAAGGTTCGCGTGGAGGACCCGGGCGATACGCTGTTTCTTCCCACGCAGGAGGTGGACAAGGTCGTCTTCGAGCGCGTGAACCGGGAGACCCTCGGCCGCGGGGGAAAGCCCGCCACGAGCGAGCCGCTGCTCCTGGGCATCGCGCGCGCGAGCCTCACCGCCGAAAGCATCTTCGCCGCCGCCTCCTTCCAGGAGACGACGCGGGTGCTCACCGAGGCCGCGGTGGCCGGCAAGACCGACTATCTCCGGGGCCTGAAGGAGAATGTCATCATCGGCCACATCATTCCGGCCGGGACGGGCTTCCCCTCCTACCGGAACAGCCTCGTGGGGATCCATGTCCAGACCCTCTCGTCCGTGACCGAAACGCCGAATCCCGAGGAAGAGCTGGGCGTTTCGGAAGTATAGTCTCTCCTCCCCGGGGCCGGAACGGCCCGGGAGGACCTGTGGAAAGGGAGCCGCCGCATGCCGACCATCAACCAGCTCGTGCGCAAGGGGCGCAAGAAGGTCCTGACCAAGAGCAAGGCGCCGGTGCTGCAGAAGTGCCCCCAGCGCAAGGGGGTGGCGCTCACGGTCAAGACCCAGACCCCGAAGAAGCCGAACTCCGCGCTCCGAAAGGTGGCGCGCGTGCGCCTCACGAACGGCAAGGAGATCACCGCCTACATCGGCGGCGAAGGACACAACCTGCAGGAGCACTCGATCGTCCTCGTGCGCGGCGGCCGCGTGCGCG
Organism: Planctomycetota bacterium; assembly: GCA_043802275.1. Classification (GTDB taxonomy): domain Bacteria; phylum Planctomycetota; class SZUA-567; order SZUA-567; family JAFGNG01; genus JAZDLH01. The sequence goes on along the minus strand of JAZDLH010000115.1, from coordinate 4,250 downwards.
ACCTGCCCGGCGTGCGCTACCACGTCGTCCGCGGCGTCTACGACTCCGCCGGCGTGGAGGGCCGCCGCAAGGGACGGAGCAAGTACGGCGCCAAGACCCCGAAGGGCTGATCCGGCCCTCGAGAGGGCGGCCGTTTCGGTAGGACCTCTTCGCGGCGCGCCGGAGGACAAACGTCAGGAAAGGAAGCGAGAACATGCCGGTCAAATCCACCAAGGTCACGGGGCCGGGCCTCAAGCCCGATCCGCGCTTCGGGAGCCTCCTCGCGGCCAAGCTCATCAACAACATCATGCGGCGCGGCAAGAAGTCCCTAGCCGAGGGCATCTTCTACAAGGCCATGGACATCATCGAGGAAAAGCTCGCCACCGAGGACCCCATCCGGGTGATGGAGACCGCCGTCAACAACGTGAAGCCCATCGTCGAGGTGAAGAGCCGGCGCGTGGGCGGCGCGAACTACCAGGTGCCCGTCCAGGTCTCTCCCAACCGCCAGCAGGCCCTGGCGATCCGCTGGATACTGGAAGCGGCCCGCAACAAGAAGGGCAAGCCCTTCTACGAGTTCCTGGCGCAGGAGCTCATGGACGCGTACAAGAAAGAGGGCGCGGCCATGACCGTGCGCGAGAACACGCATCGCATGGCCGAAGCCAACAAGGCCTTTGCCCACTTCGCGTGGTGAGGGGCTCCCCTCCGCGGGATCCGGAGGCCGGGATTTCGGTTCGAAAGGGTGGCGGTTGCGTCGCCCTTTTTTTATCCGCCGGGGAGGGGGGCTGGGATGGACGCGGTCTACACGGGCCTTCTCTGCCGCAGAGCAGCCGGGCGGGCGAGCCCCCTGGAGGCCCTCCGCGCGCTCGGCGGGGAGGACGGGAGCGCCCTTCCCTTTCTCCTCGCCTCCGGGGAGGGTTTTGGCGCGATCGGCCGGTGGAGCTTCGTGGGCGCCCGGCCCCTTGCGCGCCTCACCTTCTCCGGCCGGAAGGGGCGCTTCGACCTCCGCGGCCGCGGGGCGGAAGAGACCGGGAACCCCTTCACGCGGCTCCGCGCGGCGCTCTCGCGCTTCCCCTGGCGCGGCGCGGTCCCGGAGGCCCCGCCCTTCTTCGGCGGGTGGGTGGGAGCGTTTTCCTACGATCTCGCGCGCGCGGTCGAGGTCCTGCCACGGACCGCCCGGCGCGATCTCGACCTTCCCGATCTCCATCTCGCGTTTTACGACCAAATCCTCGCCTACGACCACGCGGAAGGCGCCTGGCAGGCCTGCGCTCTTCTCCGCGAGGGCGAGGCGGCCGCCTCCGCCGAAAAACGGGTGGAGGGCCTGCTCGACGCCCTCGACCGGGCGGGGCGAAGCGCGCCCCCGCCGCTTTCCCCCCTCGCCGCCGCCGCGCCGAAGAGCGGCTTCACCCGGGCGGAGTACGAGCGGGCGGTCGAGAGGGCCATCGAGTACATCCGCGCGGGCGATATCTTCCAGGTGAACCTTTCCCAGCGCTTCGACCTCGCGCTCCCGTGCGCGCCGTTCGAGCTCATGGGGCGCCTGCTCGCGGCGAGCCCGGCGCCCTTCAGCGCCTACCTCGCGTTCGACGACAAGGCCGTCTTAAGCTCGAGCCCCGAGCGGTTTCTGCAGGTCCGCGGCCGGTGCGTGGAGACGCGCCCCATCAAGGGCACGCGCCCCCGGGGGAAGACCCCGGCCGAGGACACCGCCCTACGCGAGGCGCTCCTCGCCTCGGACAAGGACCGGGCCGAGCTCAACATGATCATCGACCTCTTGCGCAACGACCTCGGCCGCGTCTGCGCCTACGGCACGGTCGAGGTCCGCGAGGCGCGCCGCCTCGAGGCCTATGCCGACGTCTTCCACACGGTGGGCGTGGTGGGGGGGTCGCTCCACGCGCGGCGCGACATGACGGACCTCTTGAAGGCCGTCTGGCCGGGCGGGAGCGTCACCGGCGCGCCCAAGGTGCGCGCCATGGAGATCATCGACGAGCTCGAGCCGACCGCCCGTTCCTTCTACACGGGCAGCGTCGGGTACCTCGGCGTGGACGGGTCCGCGGACCTCAATATCGCGATCCGGACCCTGCTTTACGACGGCCGCAAGCTCACCTTCCAGGTCGGCGGCGGCATCGTGGCCGACAGCGTTCCGCGCGAGGAATACGAGGAAACCCTGCACAAGGCCCGGGGGATGCTCCGCGCGCTGGGGCTCGGGTAGGAAGAGGGCCGGTCAGGGCTCGTCCGCGGCCCCGGCTTGGTCGGATGAAAGATCAAGGTACAGGGCATTCCCCTTTTGAACGAAGCCGCCCCCGACCTTCTGGATACGGCCGAGCGCCGGATCGGCCGCGACCGTCTCGAAGCCGATCCTGAGCCCCACGACCGGGGAATCCTGCGGCAGGGTCCATTGGAGGACGTGCCGATAAAGTCCGCCCTGGAGACCGGACTTCGCGGCGAAGGAGGCTGCTTCGCCGGGCCCGAGCCGCTTCGCCGGCCGCCGGGTGTCCGGGCCGGGCGTCCGGGCGCCGTTCTCGTGAAGGGCCTCCGCGCGCGGGTAGACCCGGTGGAGGAGCATCTCCTCCGGCGCCTCGAAGGTGAGCGCGAGCGCGACGTGGCTCTGCCGGGCGAGCATGAGGTCGAGGCCCACGAGACGGAGGTCCGGTCCGATTCGCGCGAGCGGCCGGTCCGCCCCCCGGGCGCGGAAGCGGCCCTGCACAAAGTCCATGCCCGCGTCCGCCTCCGGGGAGAGGAGGATCTCGCGCGCGCCGTCCCCCACGGTGCGAAGAAAAATCCGGCCGATGCGCTCGAGGCGGCCTTCCCGGTAGGAGAGGACGAGGCTTCCCGGAGAGGGGGGCTGCTCGGGATCCGGCCCCAGGCGGGCCGGCGGGAGATACACCCCGTCGTGGTCCATGCCGAGGAGATAGACCTCGGGCGTCCCGCTTTCGGGTTTCCCCTTATAGGCGTGAAGCGCCTCCTCGGCCGCGCGCTGGAGGCGCGTCCCCTCGGAGAAATGGCGGATGTTCAGCATCACCACCGGCGCGGCGACTGCCGTAAAAAGCGCGCCTGCCAATACCAAAACGGCCTTGCGTAACCCGGGCGAGGGCAGGCCTCGGGCGGCAAGGGCGAGGATTGCCCCGGCCGAGAGCGACCACCCGAGCGAGGGGATATAGAACATGCGCTTCACAAGATACGGATGAAGCGCGAACGCGCCCACGAGAAATCCCGCAAGAAAGATGGAGAGCCCCAGGGCCGCAAGAAAGAGGAGGTCCTTCCCCTTGCGGTGTGCGGCCGCCTCGCCCGGCCCTGCTTGCAGGGAAGCAAAAACTCCCGCTGCAATCAAGGGCGGCGTCAGGATCCAGAGGACCGCAAAGGAAGGATCTATAGGAATTTCACCCTTGAGAAGGGGGATAACGGAGGTGCGCAATCCCGGCGAAACCGAGCGGACGAGCGCCTGCCCGAGCTGGAGGGCGGCCTTGGCCGGGAGGTTTTCGAGGCTGAGCATATGCGCCTTGCCCACGGGCGAGAGGATCCGCTGCAGCGCCACCGCGAAAACGGCGCTTAGGCCGTAGAAAAAAGCGCCGATCCACGGTCGAGGCCGGAGGAAATCCCCCGCGCGAAGCCCCAGCAGGGCCAAAAGCGGCGCGAGGAGGACGCCCTGTTCATGCACCGAGAGCCCCAGGGCAAGGACGAGCGCCCCCAGAAGGCGCGCGCGCCAAAAGCTCTTTCCGTTCACCAGGGCCAGATTCGCCGCCGCGAGGCACGCCATGCAGGAGACGAGATAACAGGCGTTGCTCGCCCACAGCACCGCGCGGCAGCCCTGCGGATGGAGCGCGAAGACGAGCGCGGGTGCCCAGGCCGTCTCCCACCCCAACAGTCTCCCCGCCAGGAGAAAGAGGAGCGCGACGTTCGCGAGGTGCAGGGCGAGCGTGGCGAGATGGACGCGAAACGGCGTTCGCAAAAGATGGAGCGCGTATTGCACCAGAACGTCGAGGCGCCCGTTTTCGCTCTCGAACCAGCGCCCGAGGCTCCCGGAAAGGTCGTTCCGGCCGAACAACCGCACGCGGCCGTAGTCGTCGGCATACCAGTCGCGTTGGCGGATTTCGTAAAGGTAGACGAGGAGCGTGGCGAGGAGTAGGGCGGCAAGTCCCGCTCCGGCGAGCCGTTTCCCTCGCCCGGCCGACGAGGGAAGTTTGAAGCAGGGCTCATCCATCGCGCTCCTCCGGGCGGATTGGCCGAGACCGGTTGCACGGCGGCGCCTGCCTGCCGGATAGGCAGTTCAGCGCAACTCT
>JAZDLH010000114.1:0-7913 GCA_043802275.1 Planctomycetota bacterium | reverse complement strand
CCGGGCGGTCGCCGGTCCGCCGGCAAGGATCTCCGGCGCGATGCAGGGGCCGAAAGCCCCGAAATCCGCCCGGGGAGGAGCGTCCTTCCCCGCGAACAGGGCGCGCGCGATGGCGAAGTTCGTGACCCGCACCGATCCCCTCGCATCCAGGAACACGTTGACCGGGGAGAGGCTCCAATGGCAAACCTCCTGCGCATGGGCCGCGGCCAGGCTCCGGGCGATGGCCGCCCCGTATTGGACCGTCTCGCGCGGCCGCAAGAGCCGTTGCTCCTGGAAACGGGTGAAGAAGGATTCGCCCCGGACGAGCTCGCTGACCACGAAATACGTCTCCCGGTCGCGTTCCACGTGGTAGATGGCCGCGATATGAGGGTGGACCAGGGCCGCGGCCTTGCGCGCCTCGCTTAAAAACGCCTCGGCGCGGACAGGGTCCCGGGCAAGTCCTTCCTCCAGCTGATAGAGACTCACCCGGCGATGCAGGTTCACCTGCTCGGCCTCGTAGACGGTGCCGAGCGGTGTCCGGGTCAAGACCGCCTCGAGGCGATACCCCGCGATCATCGATCCGGAAGCGCGAAGCGCGGGCCGGGAGTCCCTGGGGAGCACCACGGTCTCTGCCGTGAAGAGGCCGGCCTTGGCGGTCTCCGGCAAGGGAATCGAGGAGGCGCTCATCACCACCGTCTCTCCGCCATGATACGGATCGACCTCGCGGCCGCAGTAGGGGCACCGGACCGCCGACGCGCCCGGACCCAGCCGTTCGACGGTAAATCCCCGGCGGCAAGCCTGGCACACGAGATAGATGCCGCCCGTGGCCGGCGACGGGGTGGAGGGGCTCCTTACCTCCTGACCGCATCGGCCGCAACGGACAGGTTCCCCGACCTTGGCGGGGTCTGCAGATACCTTCTGCCCGCACCGCTCGCAGACCGGATCCATCCGCCGCCCTCGCCGCCAGCAGCCGTTCCGCAATCCCCAGGCGGGTTTTAGGGTTTTCGCCTTGCACCGGGGGTTTGCGCTTTTCCCGTCCCAAACACCCTTCCTTGGCTTCCGAAAACACCCTGTTGTTATCGGAAAACGAGAGAGACCTGTCAAGTTGAATCGAGAAAGCGCGCCCCCTCCCGGATCAAGAGCCGATATGGACGCGGACCGCGCGCGCCACCTCGGCCACCTGCGCCCGCGTGATGGAGGGAAAGATGGGAAGAGACAACTCCTCGCGGAAGGCGGCCTCGGCCTCGGGAAAACTCCCGGCTCCCCGGCCGAGATACGCGTACGCGGGCTGGAGATGGAGCGCCCGGGCGTAGTGGATCCCGGTCTCGATGCCTTGCGCCTGGAGGGCCTTCGCCAGGCCGTCCCGGTCCTCGACGCGCACCGGGAAGAGGTGCCAGACCGGCTCGGCCTCCGCGGGCGCCGAGGGGAGGGCAAGGCCGCGGACGCCGCCGAGCTCCTCGAAGTACCACCCCGCCGCCCGCCGGCGGAGGGCATTGCGCGCATCGAGATGCGCAAGCTTCGCGCGCAGGACCGCGGCCTGGATCCCGTCGAGGCGGGAATTCACGCCTTCGAGGACATGCACATGCTTGCCGGCGCGCCCGTGGTTGGCCAGGCACCGCACCCGCTCGAGGACGGCGGGGTCGCGCGCCGTCGCGGCGCCGCCGTCGCCGAAGGCGCCGAGGGTCTTGCTGGGAAAAAAGGAGAAGCAGGCGGCGTCGCCGAAATTCCCCGCCCGGACGCCCCGGTAGCGCGCGCCCTGCGCCTGGGCGCAATCCTCGAGCAGGGCAAGGCCGTGCCGCCGCGCCAGGTCCGCGAACGGCTCCATGGCGCAGGGGATGCCGTAGAGGTGCACGAGCAGAAGCGCCCGCGTGCGGGGCGTGACGGCCTCCTCGGCGCGGGCCGGGTCGAGGTGACAGGTCCCGGGCCGGATATCGGCAAAGACCACCCGCCCCCCCGCCAGGGTGACGGCCTCGGCCGTCGGGGCGGCCGTGCAGGGGGTGGTGACGACCTCCGCGCCCTTCTCCACGCCGAGCGCCCGCAGGGCGAGGGCCAGGGCCGCGGTGCCGCTGCCGACGCTTACCGCGCCGTCGACCTCCTGGCGCGCGGCCATTTCTTCCTCAAAGGCGCGGACCATCTCGCCGCCGATGAACGCGGTCCGTTCGATGACCGCGCGGAGGTTCGCGTCGATCGCCTCTCGGCAGACGCGGTACTCCGCCGACAGGTCGACCAGGGGGACCGGCATGGAGAATCCTTTCCGGAACAACCGAGCGCCGCGGCGTCAGCGGATCACGTCGTAGGGGTGGCCGCCGAGCTCATTTTTAAGGCCGCTCGAATGAAGCCGTATGTTCCGCCGCCAGTCAAGAAGCTGCCGGAGATACCCCTGTTTTTCGAAGCGGCGGACCGAGGTGCGGCAGCGGTCGGTCTCGACCCAGGCAAAGGCCGCCCCGGCCTCGCGGGCGCGGCGGACGAGGTCGCTCCCGGTGCCCTGGGGGATGGTCTCGTCGAAACCGCCGATCCGCACGTACACCGTCCGGCTAAGAAACGTCGTCCCCGCCGGCGGGATTCGGCGGCGGCGGCAGAAGAAATTCATAATCCAGAAGAAGGCGAGGGAGCGCGGATAGGCCTTGTCCGGACCCACGCGGAAGCCCCCGGCCACCTCGCCCCTCCCCCGCACCGCCCCGGCGAGCGCGGCGAGCGCCCCCGCCTCGAGATCGGTGTCCGCGTCCCAGAAGAAGAGAAGCTCGTTCCTCGCCGCGCGGCCGCCCAGGTTGTTGCCGAAGGACATGCCGAACTTCTCGGACTCGATCACGCGCACGGGATAGAGCCCGGCGATCGCGGCGGACCGGTCGGTGCAGCCGTTGCAGGCCACGATGATCTCGACCGGCGCGGGATACTCCTCCCGGAGCGCCACCGCCTCCATGAGGGCGGAAGCGATACGGGCCTCCTCGTTGTGCACGGGAAAGATGATGGAGAGGGAAGGCACGCCGGCGGAAGCCCCGTTCTTCGAAGTCTCTTCCGCGAAGGTGAACGAGCGGGCCTCTCCCGACGGTTCCGACATCCTTCTCTCCGGTTTTTTGAAGGCCAAGGGAGCCGGGCGTTCCTTGCGCCGGGAATATTCGAAAGCCCCTCGCGCGGGGGGTCTTTGCGAAGATCCGACGAAGAGGCCCTCAGGCGATCTCCACCCAGCGGCCTTCCCGGTGGGACTGGTAGATGCCCAGGACCACCTGCACGGTGTGGAAGGCCGACCGGGGAGTGACGAAGGGCTCGCGCCCCTCCCGGATGGCGGCGATGAAATCCGCGATCTGGGCGGGATGGGTCTTCCCATAGTGGCCGGGGTTGCCCCGGATGAGATCCGGATCGCGGCACTCTTTGAAGCGATCGGACACCTCCCGGAGAAGCGCCTCCTCCCGGAAGTGCAGCTTGATGGGCTGCCCGTCGCGGAGCTCCACGCAGCCCTCGGCGCCGTGGAGGAAGAGGGTGTTCTCCCACCCGAGGCTGCTCGATGCAGTCGTCTCCACCGTTCCGAGCGCGCCCGAGGCGAATCGGAGCACCGCGGCGGCGGTGTCCTCGGTCTCGATCACCCCGCCGAGGCGCAGGTTCGTGAAGGCGCCGCACACGGCCTTCACCCCGCCCATGGCCCAGACGAGCACGTCGATGGAATGGAGGGCCTGATTCATGGTGACGGACCCCCCCTCGCCCTGCCAGGTGCCCCGCCAATCCCGCTCCCGGTAATACGGCGGATCGCGCCGGCAGCGCACCTGGACCCCGCAGGTCACGATCGTGCCAAAGACCCCCCCGTCCACGAGCTCCTTGACGAGCCGGATCGAGCGGTCGAACCGGTGCTGAAAGACCCCGGCATAGACGAGCTCCGGCCGCTTCGCGTGCGCGTCAAAGACCTCCTTCATGGCGGCGGCGTTGAGAACGATGGGCTTTTCGCATAGGACGTGCTTGCCCGCCTCGAAGGCCGCGATGGTGAGCGGCGCGTGGCTCGCGTGGTCGGTGCAGATCGAGACGCAGTCCACGCCGGGATCGGAAAGGAGCTCCCGGTAATCCGCGGTCACGCGCGGGACGTGATAGCGCTCGGCCAGCATCCGGGCGCGCTCCGGCACGAGATCGCAGGTCCACGCGACCTCGACGTTCCCGGCCCGGAGATAGCTTTCCACGTGGGAGGGAGAGACCGTGCCGCAACCGATAATGCCCAAGCGAAGCCGTCTTGCCATGTCCGGATTTAAGCCCTTCATGAAAAGCGGGTTATGCCGGGTTTTACAGCTTCGCGCCGGTCCATACCGGCGCGAGACACGGCAGCATCCTAATCGCCTGCCGGGGATTGCGCAAGGCTTTTCCGCCTCTCGCGGCCGACGGGCAGAGCGGGGTGGAATTTCGCCTCCTTTCCGGGAGAAGCGGAGGGCGAAGGCTTCCCGGGTTCCCGAACGGCGAACTCCACCGGCTCGCTCACGAGCGCGGGCGCCCAGCTCCCGCCAAGCGGATGATCCTGTTCATGAAAGGACTCTTCGGTCAGAACCACCAGCGCCCGGTATCGGCCCGGAGGGAGGCGCACCGCACCCGGAAGCGGCCGCCCGGGCTGTCCCTCCCCGTAGATCCGGACCTCGCCTTTTTGCGGCGGGCCGCCGTACGCGCCCCCCGCGGTACCGTCCCATGCATAGGAACGCACGGCCGTGTCGCCCTCCCCGGGCTCACGCTCCCCGGTCCTGCGGAGCACGTGCAGGGAGTTCGTTAGCGCCAGCGGCGCGCTCGCCTTCCCGGCCTCGTCCGTCACGAACCAATCGAAGAGCACGTATCCCTGAACGGCGAACGCCGGGTCGCTCTTCCTCTGTTCTCGCTCTTGATCCTTGATATTTCCTTGCCGGGGCGCAAGCTGCCACCAACGGCCGAGCGCGCCCAGCCGTTCGTTCGTGGCCATCTCGACCGCGGTGGGACGGCCCTCGGCAATGCCTGCGAGTTTGACCTGGTAGGCGAAGTTCGGCTTGAGGCCCTGGGCCGCGAGCTCTCCTTGAAAAGTCCCCCCTTCCGCGTCATAGGCGAGCAGAACATCCGCCCGGCCATAGGAATAGGACCTGCAAAAGGCCGCCGCGTAATCGTTCCCCGCGATGTCACGCCATCGGTAGGCCGAAGGCACGGGCCGAGGCCCGGAGGGAAGCGTCTTTCCCCCGGATGGCAGCTGGGGCGGCATAAAAGGATTCCAATCGAAAAAAATGGCCCCGTAGAGGACCATCAACTGCAAGAAGAGGATCAAAAGCGCGATCCCCCAGAGCCACACGGCCGGGCCCTTGGGATAATACGGATTCGAATCCTTGCCGGGGGCTTCCATGGTCGCCTCTCGATGGGAACCCGGCGTTCCCTGTTTCAGGCGTGGGAACAACCGTTTTTTATCAAGAAAAAAGCTCTTCCGTCCTTCTCCCATGAGTGTACTTTTCTTGGAGCGAGGGTCAATAGGGGGAGCGCACTTTTGTGCTTGACCCCCTGTCCGGCGATTCCTAAAGTACATTCTCCCGGCGTATCCCTTCTCCAGAGGAGGCGTTCCGTGAGGGTCCTTTATACCAATTTCCATTCCGAATGGGGGGGGCAGGCATTGCAGGTCCTGCTCTTGGCCAAGACGATGCGCGCGCGCGGGCACTCGGTCGTCGTCTTCTCGCCCCCGGAGAGCGTTCTCGCGGAGCGCGCCGGGGAAGCCGGCCTTCTTGTGGACACCTCGTGCGCCTTTGGCCGGGGATTCAGGCCCCTCCCCTTCCTCCGGGATGTCCGGACGCTTCGCGCCCGCCTCCGGGATGGCGGCGGGGATATCGTCCATGCGCACGGCTCCCAGGACAACTGGATCGCGGCCGCGGCCCTGTGGCATAACCCCTTGCGGGCTCTCCTCTTCCGCACGAAGCACAACAGCTACCCCGTAGCGCGGCACGCCCTGAACCGCTGGCTCTACAATCGCGCCAACGCCCACACCATCGCGGTGGCCGAAACCATCCGAGAGGAGATGTGCTCGGACGGTTTCGTGGCGCCCGAGCGCGTAAGCGTCATCCACGCGGGCCTGGACGACCGTTTTATCCAAGAGCCGAGGACGCCTCCGGAAGTCATCCGCCGGGAGATCGGCGTTCCGCTTTCCGCGCCGCTCATCGGGCTCGTGGGGCGCCTCGCGCCGGATAAGGGCCAGGACACCCTGGTCCGGGCCGCGCCTTTGGTCCGGGAGGCCTTTCCCGACGCGCGGTTCGTCCTCGTGGGCACGGGCGGCGACTGGGACCGGATTCGCGCCCTGATCCGGGAGGGCGGGCTGGAAGGCGTGGTGCACTGGACGGGATTTCGCAAGGACATCGCCTCGGTCACCGCGGCCCTGGACGTCTCGGTCCTGGCCGCGCGGGACTGTGACGCCTCGAGCACGGTCGTGAAGGAAGCCATGGCCCTGGGCGTGCCGGTGGTGGCCTCGCGCGTCGGAGGCACCTCCGAAATCCTGGAGCAGGGCTCGTGCGGGCTTCTGATAAAGCCGGGCGATGCGAAGGAACTCTCGCAGGCGATCCGGCTCACCCTGAGCGACAAGGCCCAGGCCCTCCGGCGCGCCGTTTTGGCGCAAGACCGCGTGCGACGCTATGTCGCGACCGCCATGGCGCAGGAGACCGAGGCGCTCTACGAGCGGGTCCTCGCAGGGCAAATAGAGGCGAAAGGTTAAGCCATGGCCCATGCGCTCCGCATCTTGGAGCTCTGCAGCGCCCGCCAGTACGTGGGCGAAGCCGCGCACGTGGTGGACCGGGCCGAAGCCCTGATCCTCCAGGGCCACGCGGTCGAGATCGCGGCGCGCCGGTCCTTCCGCGTGCTGGAGGAAGCCGGGAAGAGGGGCCTCCCCTGCCTTCCGGCCCACATGGAGAGCCGGTTCCGTCCCTTCCGGGACCTCGCGGACATCCGTTGCCTACGGAAGCGGATCCGCGCGTTTCGTCCCCACGTGGTGCACGCTCACCGGGGCAAGGACCATTGGCTCGCGGCCCTCTCGCTATACGGGCTTTCCTCCCGGCCGGTCCTCATCCGCACGCGGCACGTCATGACGCCCATCCGGACGCACCTCGCCAACCGCTGGCTCTTCGGAAGCGCCACGCAGGGCCTCTTATGCGTGAGTCGTGCCGTGGCGCGCGAGGTCGCCCGCGCCGGGGGGATTCTCCGGGCCCCCGTGGAGGTGGTCCCGGGCGGGGTGAACCTCCGTCGCCTGGGCAACAGGGACCCGCAGCGCGTCGAGGCGCTACGGCGGCGCCTCGGCGTTCCGGCGGGCGCGGCGGTGGTAAGCTGCCTCGCGCGCCTCGCCCCGGTCAAGGGCCAGGAGCACCTGCTCCGGGCCATTCCGCGCATCCGGGAACGCCACCCCGGGACGATCTTCCTCTTCGCGTTTCCGCGCGCGAGCGATTACCGCGCGCGCCTCGAATCTCTCGTGGAGGAAGCGAGGATCGAGGAGGCCGTCCGCTGGGCGGACGAGTCGGAGCGCGTCCCGGACGTGCTCGGCCTCTCCGACATCGGCGTCCTCCCGAGCATCGGGTCCGAGGGCTGGAGCCGCGCCACGGTCGAGTTCCTTTCCTTTGGCGTGCCCGTGGTGGCCACCCGCGTGGGGTGCCTGCCGGAGATCGTCCGCGAGGGCGAAACCGGACGCCTCGTGCCGCCCGGCGACCCCGGCGCCCTCGCCGCGGCCGTGAACGACCTTTTGGACCGGCCCGAGGATCGCCGCCGGATGGGCCGGGCCGGGCGAGAGGGCGTCTTGCGGGAGTACACGATCGAGCGCACCGCGGAGGGCGTGCTCGCCTTCTATCAAAGGCTTCTCGATCGATCCCCCTTAGCGTCCCGGGTCGGTTCCGGCCCGGAATGGGGAGGAAGCCCATGAGCCCGATCCGAGTCGTGCACGTGATCGGGGCGCTGCCCGTGGGCGGTGTGGAGAGAAACCTCCTGCG
>JAZDLH010000113.1:0-3302 GCA_043802275.1 Planctomycetota bacterium | reverse complement strand
CATCAGCCCCCCCTCTGCAAATGTAACTGACGCGGGCCGACCTGTGGCTAGATGGGTAAGGAGTAATCTCATCGTGCGGGCAATATTCATGCGCATAACCACATCGAAGCCACTCATAGATCATACAGGCGTAGGAATATTCGCGTAGTTGTTTGGCTAGAACCCCAGGATATTGCTTCTCGGCTTCTTTAAAAGATAAGTCGATTTCTGAGCCGCAGAAGATGCGAAACGACTGTCCAGGTTTTCCGTAGGCTGTGTCTTTTTCCGCGATAAGGCCAGCATTTATCAAAGCCGGGAGACTCACCCAGGAAGTGTGGAACTCCTCCGGTGAGTGCCTTACAAGCAATTCGATGAATCTCTTTTTATCCATTCCCGTCCCTGGCCACCTTCTGGATGCGCATGCTGACAATACAGCAGTGAGAATCAGAACTGAGTCAGCATAAGTCGCAATTTCTGGTCTCGAGGCAAGGAAGTCTGATAATCCAACCCTACCTTCTAAGAACGTTCTCATCGTATACTCCATCAATCTGTAAGAAGCACCTCCTAGAAAATATCGAAATCCTTGAAAAAAGTCCCGACAACTCTTCCCCGTCCTGCGGACATCCCCAGTAGGGGGATTGTTCATTTTCCCTCTGGACAGGGACGATTTTAAAAAATCCGTGAAAAATGCGGACACTTTTTTTTGTTTTTCAGTAGGTAAACAGTAGGGGCGCAGTGTGTCGCCCTCGACTCTCGGGGGAGTGCAGGCGCCGGGACCATGATTCAGGGGATTGATATGCCGATTGCAGCTGTAGATCCGGAAGCCAGGGACCAGGACTCCCAGCCAGAGGGACGTGTTCCCCGTGCCCATGCGCGGAACGTCCTTACGGGCTTGGTCCGGGATGAATGCGCGAACTGGGTTTCCGGGCGGTGCCTGGGGCTTACCGTCCATAGCAAGCCGTTCAGACGTCCCGGGGAATGCTCGATCATGCAGCGGAAGCCCTGCGTGTACTTCCGGGATGCCGTCCTCCCGTTGGCAATCCGCGGGGGGAATTCCAAGGCTGCGGAGAAATACGCGGAAATCGACCACCGTGCGGTGATGGAGGACGAGGCTACTCGGAAGTGCGCCTGCGGAGCAGCTCTCCCCCCGAGGAAGAGGCTCTGCCCAAAATGCGCGCTTCAAAATAAGAGAAAAACGCACCGCGAGAACTGGCACCGGCAGAGAGGAATAATCGCCGGATTGCAGACTGGACAGTTAACGGAAAACGGCAATTTTAATCCGCTGTCCCGCAAGGAGTTATGAGGGTCGATTTTTCGATTTGAGGCACATGGCTACCTGGCATCGAAAACCCGCAAATCGCGGATTAACTGTCCAGGCGGACGGTGTGCGGGAGCAGGCGGATAAAAACGGGGAATTGAAGATGACGAACTTCGTAAAAGCCAGCGTGGTCGGGGGCGACAGCCTTCCGGCGGATGCCTCCGGGCGATCGGCGCAGCTCCCTGAGGACAGCTGGGACTACGACCGAATCGGGGCAAAGGAGCCGCCGTATAGCCTCGACGCGCTCGCGCTGTTCCTGGAGGTCAACACCTTCCATCTAAGATGTGTAAAAGCCAAGGCGATATCCACCGCCGGGCTGGGTTTCGACTTCATCGTCCCGGATGAAATAAAGGCTCCGGACCCCAAGAACAAGCAGGCCCTCCAGGCTTTCTTCAATAGCCCCAACGAGGAGTGCACCTGGGGCGAAATCCTCGAAAACGTGCTCACGGACTTCGAGGCCTTGGGCAACGGGTACTTCGAGGTGGTCCGCAACGCCCTGGGGATCGGTGCGCCGACGGCGATTTACCATGTCCCGGCTGTCACGGTCCGGGTCCGGAAGGACAAGAAGGGGTTCATCCAGCAGCGGGACAACAAGATGGTCTACTTCCGGAACTTCGGGTCGGACCCGAACAGCCCGGACTCCTTCGACCCCCGGGACAAGGATAAGCCAGAAAATCAGCGCCGGCCCCTCACGGAAATCATCCACCTGAAGAACTACCACCCGCGCTCGTCCTACTACGGCCTCCCGGATTTCCTGCCCGCCCTACGCGCTCTGGTCGGTAACAAGCAGGCAGGCGACTTCAACATCCAGTTCTTCGAGAACAACGCAATCCCCCAGTACGCCATCATCGTGAAGGGCGGCGAACTGGCCAAGGGCACACGCAAGCGGATTGAGGAATACTTTCGAACCCACATCAAGGGCAGCGCCCACAAGACCTTAATCCTCGAAATCGCCCAGGACGGGGACGAGAAGGTGGACATCGAGATAAAGCCCCTGTCCGTGGATATCCGCGACGCGTCGTTCCGCATGTTCCGGTCGGACAACGCTGAGGAGATTCGCGTGGCTCATGGCGTGCCTGGGCGGTTAATCGGATTGACAGAAAAGGGTGGACTCGGCGGCGCGGGCGAGGGGGCCACGCAGCAGGAGATATTCAAGTACCACGTCATCGAGCCGAAGCAGAGCCGGTTGGAGTACCGGATCAACAACTTCCTGATCCGCCGGGGCTTCGGCATCCAGGACTGGGAGATTCGGTTCAAGGAGATCGACGTGACCGACGAGGCCAAGGTCGCAGAGATCGTGCAGAAGCTCGTGAAACTCGGGGTCCTGACCATCAACGAAGGCCGGCGCGAGATGGGCCAGAAACCCCTGGAGCACCCGGGCGCGGACATCCCGTTCATGATGACGAGCATGGGGCCCCTCTCCCTGGACACGCTCGAGGAGGGCGGCGTCCGGTTGCCCATGACCCCGTTGCCCGAAGAGGGCGAGGAGGAGGCGAAAGCGCTCGCGGCCGTCCCCATGCGGAAAGCCCTGGGGAATGACGTCGAGCGTTTCCGCGCGCAGTACGTGGCGACGCTGGAGAAGGTCCTGAAGGGCAGGATCTCGGCAATCGAGTCGCTCGAGTTCGAGGGCGAGCTCAAGAGGGTGATGGCCGAGGCGGAGCGCATCCTCGGCCCGGAGCTCGCCAAGGAGATGGCGCCCGCGACGCGGCGCTACCTCGAGAGAGCTTTCAAGGCGGGGCAGGCCCTGCGCGGCGTGCCCTCGAGCGTGAAGGTCCTGTACGACCGCCCGCGGCGCGCGGCAGTGGACTGGCTGGTCGGCAACGACCGCTTCTATCTGGGCAAGGTGTTCCCGGAGCACGTGCGGGACAGCTTCCGGGACACGATCGTCCGGGGGATGGAGGGCGGCCTCGGGCGCAAGGACATCGGGCGGCAGTTGCGGGAGCTCATGGTTGGGACGCCGGACGCGCCGGGGAAACTTTCAGCCTACACGCGGGTCGCCTCGGCG
>JAZDLH010000112.1:0-19855 GCA_043802275.1 Planctomycetota bacterium | reverse complement strand
ACGACCATCCTGGTGGACTGCGATCGCGCTCTGTACGACGCCAAGAAGAATCAGGTGGTCTTTTCCGGCGAAAACAGGCCCGCGCGTTTTCTTGAGCAGAACGTGGACCGCAACCGGGCAGTAAAGCGGACCCTGTACTCGGACATCGAACGCGCCATCCTCGACCGGAACACCGGGCATGTCACCGTTCCGATGAGCAAGAAGTGGCGCAGCAAATCGGCCCCGTTTCCTTCCGAGGGCCCGCTCGAGTTTCCCAACCCCTGACCCTTTTCGTTTGAACCCGGATGCCGAAGCGGTTATAATGGGTAGCCTCGGCAAGGTGTGGCTTAGGTAAGCGCGAGGATGTTCCTTCCCGATTCGACGCGTTCCCTGGAATCCTCGCCCCTCTTTCACCGGGAAGAATCGAAGCGGGCGGCCATGAGCACGCGCAATTGGAGAGCACGGATCGAAGCGCGCCTGTCCGGAGAAGACCCTCCCCCTCCGCCCCCCCGGCGCGTCGGTCGGGAGATGGTGGGACGAGGCGAACTCCCGGATGAGCCGGGTGGAGCCCCGATCCTAAACGGAGGCGACCCCCAGCCTCCCCGCGAAGAACCCGGGCCCTTTTCTCCGGTTGCCATGTCCCCCCCACCATCCAACAAGCCTCTGCACGCCGAAGACAGGCTCGCCGCCGAGGTCCCGCCGTCGGTCCCGATGCCCAGGGGGCCGACCCGCCGACTTCCGAACGATCCCCGGTTCAATCTACGCGCCTGGATACTGGCCGCGTGTTTTCTTTGGGGCCTGGTCTTCGGCTTTTTGTACCACGTTACGCGCCCGATGCCCGTGGCAGGCGAAATATCATCCTCCAGACCCGCACAGGAAGATCGAGTGGACAAAGACCTCAAGGACAAAGGTTCCGATTCCTCGCCTTCCTCAACTCAGCCGGAGCCTGCGCCTTCCCTGTCCGGGCAGCCGCCTTCCCAGGGAGCGAATCCTTCGCCCGCCCGTCCCACCGCACAGCCCGGTTCGGAGACACGGCGCACCAAGCTGTTGATCGAGCAGGCAGAAGACCGCGTGAAACGATCCCCTGCCTTCGATACCGCGCAAGTGGGCCAACCGGCGCGCCTGCGTGCCGCGCCACTTCCAAAAATCCCCTACGGAGGCCTCACCGGACAGAATGCGCCGCTTCCACAGTTCCAAGTTTCTGCGTCGCCCGGAGAATCCGTACCGGGCCAGGTTCTCCCTTGGAAGAGTCGTCAAAGAGGCCCGGAATTGGAATAACTCGATGCGGAGTCCCCTGATTAGCCCGTCTTGAATATTTCGGAACTTTTTCACTTCGTCCTGTAAAGGAAAACCCTTGTCGAATTCGGTAGCGCTCCTGTCGGTCGGGGATGAGATCGTTCTGGGTCAGATCCTCGACACGAATTCCACCCATATCGCCGCGGCGCTCCGAGCCTTGGGCCGGCTCGTTTCCGAGATGCGCAGCGTAGGGGATGACCTGACGGCCATTGCCGGTGCGATCGCTGAGCTCGCTTCCAGGCACGCGACGCTCGTTATCACGGGCGGCCTCGGCCCCACCAAGGACGACCTGACCCGCCGGGCGCTCGCCCAGGCGGCAGGGGTTCCCCTAATGGAGAACAGGGAGCTTGTCAGGCAGATCGAGGCTCGATTTGCCTCATTCAAACGCCCCATGACGGCTCTGAACCGTGTGCAGGCGCTGCTGCCGGAAGGGGCCGATGGGATTCCCAATGCGCTGGGCACCGCGCCGGGCATATCCATGTCCCTCGGTACCTGCCGGGTCTTCGCCCTCCCGGGCGTGCCCCGGGAGATGCGGCCGATGCTTGAGGCGCATGTCCTGCCCGCGCTTGGCTCCAATCCCGCCGGGAAGGTCGTCGTGCGCGAGCTTCACCTCTGGGGCTTGGGAGAGAGCGCGGTGGCGGAGCGTCTTGGCGACTTCATGGAGCGCGGACGGACGCCCACCGTAGGCACGCGCGTAAGCGATACCATCGTCACCATCCGCCTTGTGGACCAGGGCCCGGATGCCCGGGAAGCTCAAAGAAGAGTGGATCGTCTCGAAGCGGAGATCCTTGGCCGGCTGGGGGCGTTCGTGTTCGGCGTGGATGAGTCGACCCTCCCCGCCGCCCTCTTGCAGCGCCTGAAGGACAATTCAAAGACCCTGGCGGTCGCGGAGTCCTGCACCGGCGGCCTCTTGAGCAAGCTTCTCACCGATGTACCCGGCTCCTCGGAAGTGTTCCAGGAAGGATTCGTCACGTATGCAAACGCCGCCAAAACGGGCCGCCTGGGGGTTGACAAGGATTTCATCCACAAACATGGGGCGGTGAGCGAAGCGGTGGCCAGGGCCATGGCCGAGGGGGTCCGGCGGCTGGCGGGCACGGACTTCGGCATCGGCATCACCGGCATTGCCGGGCCGGGCGGCGGCTCCCTGGAAAAGCCCTCGGGGCTTGTCCATATCGCGGTTGCGGACCTCGCGGGCACCATGCACCAGGAATATTGCTTCGCCTCGGACCGCGAGGGCAATCGTGTTCGAGCGGCCTATGCCGCACTTGGCATGACGTATCACAGGCTCGAAGGCGCATCATAAAGAGAACCGAAGGCGAGGAATATCCGTTCAGGCGCGCCGGCCGACATCTCCGGGGGTAGGAACCGCATCATGCGAGTTCTATTGCATATCTGCTGCGCGCATTGCATGGACAAGATGCTCGCGGGGCTCCGCGCGGAATTCGGCGCCCGGCTTGAGGTGCTCGGTTTTTTTTACAATCCCAATATACATCCGCTCCTCGAGTTTCGGAAGCGTCTCAAGGCCGTCCGGGTTCTGAACGAGACCCTTCGTATTCCCATCGACTACCATGAACCCTACGGCTTGGAGGATTTCCTTCGTTTCGTGTGGCGGCCGTGCGATCCCAACCGCTGCCGCCGCTGCTACGACTTGAGGCTCTTTCGCGCGGCGCAACATGCGCACGCGCTCGGCCTCGACGCCATGACGACGACGCTTTGCGTCTCCCCCCACCAGGATCATGTCGCGATCCGTGAAGCCGGCGAGGAGGCGGCCGAGGCTCATGCCGTGAAATTCCTGTATCGAGACCTTCGAAGCGTTGCGGAAGAGACTCCGCGGAGGATCGGGATCTATGCCCAGCAATATTGCGGCTGCATCTTCTCTGAAAACGAGCGCTTTGTAAGCACGAATCGGGAATTGTACAAAGGGAATATTGATGGAGAAAAAGTCCAAAGTCCTCCAGAAAAATGAGGACCGTGCAATTTCACTTGACAGGTATTGGTAAGCCTATAGAATCAAAAAAGATTCGAGTGTATTTTTTAAAACCAGTGTAACTTCATTTCTTATCTTGTTGCAAAAAAAGAAGTTCTGGGCCAATCCCTTGGATCGGTTTTTGTCATAATCGAGCTTAGATTAAGATGTTTTTATATGAAACACTGAATAAAGGCTTTATTGATGAATGGAATTGAGAAAGTCTTTTTCTTTGTGATTTTTTTGTTTTCTGTGATTATCCATGAAGTCGCCCATGGCGTCATGGCATACCGGCTTGGTGACGACACGGCGTATCTTAAAGGAAGGATAACTCTCGATCCGATCAGGCATATCGATCTTTTTTGGACTATCCTTTTGCCCCTGTTCTTCTATTTCGGGTCGGGGGGTAGATTCATTTTTGGGGGAGCGAAGCCCGTTCCGGTAAATCCCTATCGCTTTCGGCGCATGCGGCGGGACATGATGTGGGTTGCGATCGCCGGTCCGGGGAGCAATATCCTTCTTGCCGTCATCTTTGCCCTGGCTTTTCGCCTGCACATTTTTTTTAACAACCCCAACCTATTGGAAGGATTGACGTTCACCTTGGCCGCGGTTCTCGCGAATGGCGTGTTCATCAATCTGATACTCGCCTGCTTCAACCTGATCCCCATCCCTCCACTGGACGGGGGTCGGATACTGACCGGGCTTCTGCCGCGAGAACTCGCTTACAAGGCGGATAAAATTGAGCCTTACGGCATTTACATTTTGATCGCCCTCATATTTTTAGGGGTAACACAATACGCGTTTTTAGCGGCGGATTTTATCCGGCGTGCGCTTATGGGGATTGGATCCTGAAATAAACCGATTGAGACAGGAAACCGTCATGGCGGGAAAGAAACCGAAACGGGTTCTCTCCGGGCTCCAGCCTTCGGGTAAGCTCCACCTCGGCAATTACTTCGGGGCGATCCGCCAGTACATCGAGCTCCAGGACAGCGGCAACGAGGTCTTCTATTTCGTGGCCAACTACCATGCCCTGACCTCGCTCCGGAACCCGGATGCGCTCCGGGAGAATACCCTGGACGTGGTACTGGACATGCTGGCCCTGGGCCTGGACCCGAAACGGGCGACCCTGTTCCTCCAGAGCGACGTGCCCGAGGTTTGCGAGCTTGCCTGGTTCCTGTCGGTGGTGACGCCGATCTCGCTTTTGGAGAAGTGCCACAGCTACAAGGACAAGCTCACCAAGGGCATCCCGCCGAGCCACGGGCTCTTTGCCTATCCGGTGCTCATGGCCGCGGACATCCTGGCATACGACAGCGAGCTCGTGCCGGTCGGCCAGGATCAAAAGCAGCATATCGAGATTGCGCGCGACCTCGCGCTCAAGTTCAATCACCTGTATGGAAAAGGGATTTTCACCGTCCCGGAGCCCTACATCGTGGAGAGCACCGCGGTCGTGCCGGGACTTGACGGACAGAAGATGTCCAAGAGCTACGACAACACCATCGAGCTCTTTCTCCCGGAAAAAGCCCTGAAAAAACGGGTGAGCGCCATCGTGACCGACAGCACGCCCGTGGAGGCGCCCAAGAATCCCGACGCCTGCAACGTGTTCGCGCTCCTCAAGCTATTCCTTGGCGAAAGAGATTTGTCTTCTTGGAGAGCCAAATACCGGGACGGGGGCACGGGCTATGGCGAGGCCAAGAAGGCGCTCCACGAGGCGATTCTGGACCTCCTGGGCCCGGCGCGCGCCCGGCGCAAGGACCTGGAAAAGAATATGGATTATGTGCGCTCCGTAGTGGGCAGGGGCGCGGAGCGCGCGCGAAGCGTCGCGCGGGCAACGGTGAAACGCGTCCGGGACGCCTCCGGGATACTGTAGCCGCAAGGCGCGCCATTCGTCCCCGGGCTGCGCCTCCTTACGAGGACCGTTTTCGAGGCGTCTTCATGGTCATACACGTGCAGGTCGAGGAGAGCTTCCGGGGCCCGATGGACCTCCTCCTCTACCTCATTACGCGCGACGAGATCGACATCCATGACATCCCCATCGCGCACATCACCAGCGAATACCTCAAAGCCATCCGGGCGATGGAGGCGTTGGACATCGACCAAAGCTCCGAATTCCTGAGCCTCGCCTCCTTTCTCATGGAGATTAAAAGCCGGATGCTCTTGCCGCCGGGGGAGACCTCGGATGACGAGGAGACCGTGGAGCTGGACCCGCGAGCCGGTCTCGTCGAGGCGCTCTTGGAGTACAAGCGCTTCAAAGAGGCCGCAGGCGAGCTTGACGAAATGTATGACCGCCACCGGGCCCGGTTCCCCCGGGCCGGGCAAGGCGGGGCGGGCGATGCCGCGCCTGAAGGCGAGCGCCTGATCGAAGCCAATGTGTACGAGCTCTTCTCCGCCTTTGCGCGGCTCATGCGGGAGACGCTCGCCGCCACCAGCGCCACGACCATCGTCGCGACCCATCTCTCGGTCCAGGAATGCATCCGCCGGATCGAGGCCGTTCTCCAGAAAAAGAGGCGCGTCTCTTTTTCCCAAATCTTTGAGCAGGCGGTCACGCGGACGCTCATGGTCGTTCATTTCATCGCCGTGCTGGAGCTCATCCGCCGGCAGGCGATCCAGGCCTTTCAACGGGGGCTCTTTTCCGAGATCTACCTGGAATTCACCCGACCGCGCCGCCGAATCCTCAACCTCCATCCCCTCGTCCCGCCCGGGCGTCACGGCCTACGCGTGCGCCCGGTCCGTCCCTTTGCAGACGGGGTAGTGATCCCGCCCCGCCGCATTTCAGCCGCTGCCTCCGTCATACGCGCGTCCCGCGTGCCCGTGTTTCTCCCGTGCGAAAGGGGCGAAGTCCGCGGCCGGAGCCCTCTGCAACGGTCCCTTCCATATTTCCTCAGCTTCGCCGGTATCCGCTCGCACAGGCGGAACGCCGCCGGCCATCCTCGTTTGGTTAAAAAAGCGCTTTTTTAGGAGATCCCGAGCGCCGGACCCAGGCCTTTCGTCGATACGATCGAAACATACGCGGGGGCCATGGGTACCGAACCGTCTACCATAGGAGGCCAAGCCATGGAAACGCGAATCAGGCGTTGGCAATGGCTCCTCCGCCACCCAGCCGCATGGATCCCCATCGGAGCGTTGGAGCTATATCTTTTGGCCATCCAGGTCTTGCCATGGCTGATCGACACCCGCGCGGTTCGCCGGAACGTGGTCGCCTATGCCTCCCACTGCCTGGACACGGATGTGTCGATTGAAGGCCTGGACTTGGACCTTCGCACCTTCGGTGGCTGGCTCATCCGCCTGCGGAACATCCGCGTGAAAAATCCCTCGCCGGACTTTGGCCTCGACCGGGATCTCCTAATGATCCGCAAGGCGACCCAGGAAGATTCCTTCGCCCATCTATTCCAGGGCGTCTGCCGACCGCGGATTCTTTTGAAGGATTGGCAATTGGCCCTCCAGTTCTCCGAAGGAGGGCGTCTCAACCTCTCCGAGATCCTCTCCAATCCAGGAACCGGCCGGCTTTCGGACCGCCCCTGGCCCTTTTCCCGTATCTTCGCCCATCCCCAGGACCTGATCCTGCAAAACGGCCGGATACGCCTCAGCCAAGAATCCTCGGGCGTAGAGACCTGGCGGCTTGAAACCGGACTCCTCCAGGGAACCGCCCGATATGAACCCGCCTCTTCCTCCAGGGCCGGCATGGCGCTGGAGGTGTCCGGCCCCTTGGATTCCCAATCGAAGGGAACGCTTTTCCATGCCGGCGTCCTTATAAAGCCGTCCACGGCCAAGGAGGGCCGGCGGATCGGATCATGGGAGACGAATATCCAGGCGGATCAAATTCCCCTGATCCTTTTGGAACGACTGCTCGGCTTGCCCCCTTTCCCGCCGGACGCCGTGGCCGGTTATGGTTCCCTCACACTCGGCGGCAGCATCGGAGAAGCGAATACCTGGTCCGTGCAAACTCTCCTGTTGGAGACGGAGGGGGTTTCCGTTCCCGTCCTGAATATAAAGTCTCCGGTCATTTTCACCGTGAAACGCGTTGAGCCGACCGCGGCAAGCCTAACGGGCACTGTTCTCGCGGAGACCTACAACTTCAGCATCCTCGAGAGCAGGGGAACAAAAACCCTGCGCGGCACCTTCCGGACGACGCCGGAAGGACTCGCCCTGCAATTTTTCTCCTCGGCGCTGGATCTCACAAACCTACCGCTCTGCTCGCAGGCGGGATCCGCAGAACAGGCCGTCTTCCAGCGCCTCGGTTCGCTGGAAGGTATTGTCAAGTCCGCGCATCTTTTTGGATTGGATATTCGGGACTGTCAGATCCGCTCCATGCTCTCCGACGGGCAGATCAAGCGGTTTGAATTGAATGGCACCTTGGCCGGAGGCCTATTCTCCCTTGCCGCAGAGCAGTGGATTCCCCAGGGTGTTTCGCTCCCCCGGTCTCTGTTTGTGTCCATCCGGCACGCCGAGGCGGCAGTGCTGGCCGAGGCGACCGCGCATTTACCGGGGCGGATGTTCCGACTCCAGCCGAGCGACGGTCGCATTTCGGGCTTTGTGCTCCGCCAACCCGCGCCTTCGCCGGATGCCTCCTGGGAAGAGGGCCTGAATCCGTCCCCAACCGCTCCCGGCGATGCAGGGGTGCCCGGGGAGATTCGCGAAGGATGGTACGTCAACGCCTCGATCGAAGAAGAGGTCCGTTTCGATGAGCCGGCTGAGAATCCGATCCTGAAGGCCCTGTGGCAGGTTCCGCTTCGCCTTTCGGAAACCGCGCAGCGCCTCTTTCCCTTGGAGACGGCCCGAGGGCTTGCGCCTTCTTTGGCCCCGCTGACGTCGCTTTGCGTTGAAAAGGGAGAGATCGCCCTCGGCGGGGACGGCCGGGGAGTCTTCAGTCTTTTGGGTGATTTTCAGACGCGCGAGCTCGGACGGATTCTTTTGTGGTCCGAGCCCGGAGCCAACCGAGAGGAGGTCCAATTCCGGGTCGCTCTGCATCCCGAGGGGCTTTCGCCGGAATCGGGCGGGATGTTTTCGACCCTGCCCCCACCCTTTCTCCGCGTCCTGAACGACGCGGCCGAGGAGGGCGGCCTGCGTATCGCGTTCGTTTTGAGCCGGGATACGGCGCGCGTCACCGAGGAGTATGTCGCGGACGTGGAAAAGCGCGTCCGGGAATCGCCGTCTCACAAGGAGCGCTGATTTTCACATGTGGAAGCTTCTTTTCGCCTCCCATTCGCTCGGTCGGATTTGGAACATGGAGGTGCGCGTCGCGTATCTCCTTTATTTATTCATCTTTTCGATGGCCTTGGCCGCGGGAATGCGCGACGGCTTAGGGATTTTTTTTCTTACGGCCCTCTTGTATGTTTCACTCTTCTTTTTCGTCTTCCTGCACGAGATGGGCCACACCCTCGCCGCCTGGAGGGAGGGCGCCAAAGTCCTCCGCATCCTGCTGTATCCGCTTGGCGGAATGGCCGAGATCTCGGGACAGCTGCCCGGCCCCGTGGCCGAAATCGAGGTGGCCCTGGCCGGGCCCGTGGTCAGTTTCTTCCTGGCCGGTCTCTTTGCCCTCCCCCAGTTGCTCGTCGCCGGGGAATGGAATCCCATTTCCGCCGTGGGGCTCTCCAGGGTACTGCAGTTCTTTTTCAGGGCGAACCTGTTCCTGGCCCTGTTCAATCTCCTGCCCGTCTTTCCTCTCGACGGCGGGCGCATTGCAACAGCGGCTCTGGTATTCAAGTACGGCCCTCGGAAGGCGCTCTTGCTGGCGGGAAAGACGGCGCGAATCGCCCTCGGAGTCCTCTTTTTACTGGGGCTCGCGATGATCCTCTTCGGGCGAATGGGCTCCGGTCTCCTCCTCGCGAGCATCGCGACGGTCCTGTATTTCCAAGGCGGACAAGAAATCCATGCGCGCCTCTACATGCAGCAATACGCCTCGTATGCCCCGGACGACGCCTGGAAGGCACGTCCGGAAGCGCCGACCCCGGCTCACAAAAAAAGGGGGCCGCCAACGCCCATTCGAGCGAAAGGGATCGGTCAAATCCTGGGCGGCGCCGTCGGGAAAGAGCCCCTCCAGGCGCCGGAAGAGGAAGCGCATCCCCTGAACGTCCGTGTGAACGCCATTCTCCGAAAGGTAAAACAACAGGGCATCGGCTCCCTGACCTTCGAGGAGCGCAGCATCCTCAACCAGGCCAGCCATGCCTTGCGCCTGGAGCGCATGGCACATTCGAAACGACATAAGCAAGAGCGCGGCAAGGGGAAAAACATCGAGCCATGATCACGGTCCAACCCGGCCGTGCGCATGGTCAGAGGATGGTCGTGGTCTTCCGACGAAGGCGCCGCCTCCGCTGGGGGGGGTGAAGCCTTTCCTGTTCCTTGTACTTTTGGCAGAGGAGCTCGATCTCCTCCGCGTCATAATCCCGGATGAGGAGCAAGAACTCCCGCATGATCTGGCTGTTCCTGGATTGACGTCTTTGCCTTGGAGACATGCCATGGACCTTATTCAACTGCTCCCCGCGCGTCAAGCGAAATCAACCGTCGGTTTTTGTCGGCACATGTCCGCACGGGCGGCTGTCGGTTTCGGCCGGGGCATATGTTTCTATGACCCATAGGGCCTTTCCAAGATTTTGTTGACAGCGTCTTTCCGGCCCCTTAATATGCGGCTCAAACACCCGCGGAGAGATGGCAGAGCGGTCGAATGCGCGGGCTTGCTAAGCCCGTGAACCTCTTAGGGGGTTCCCAGGGTTCGAATCCCTGTCTCTCCGCCATATTGAATACCTGCCCTAACCTTTTTAATGATAATAGGTTAGGGCTTTTTCTTCCCGTCAAACGGCCTGAGGCATCATGACACGCGTCATGCGATTCTCTTTGTAACATGCAACCGGTCTTTGGTGTTTCAAGATTTGGAACCCAGTTCTTTGGCCGTCGTGACGTCCGTGAATCCGGTTGGCAATTATTTTATGACCGCCTCTTTCTTCTTCTCAAACGGCACGAAGACCTGCATACGCCCCAGATTCAAGGCTGGCGTATAGAGGTGCCCTTCCACGCGAATATTCTTGTAATCGATTAGGCCGAGGCTTATCACCGCGTCGGGCTTCCACCCCGCCTTACCGCCGTAATAGATGAAATTCGTGTTGCGGGTATATTCATCCTTGAAGTAGGCGTGGTGGATTTCCATGTTTGCCGGATCGATTGGCTTCAGCAATACCCACAAGGGATACTCGTAATTGTCATAGAATGTGATGAGGCCGATTTTTTGAAAATGATTCGTCTGTATAAAGTCCCTGATCTTTACGTACTCATCTTTCAGTTGTTCGCGCGCTTTGTAAAAATATAACGAGTAGCGGGATGTGTTGAATACATTTTGGGCAGAGAGAATAGGGCGTCGATAATTGGCGAGCGCCGGATAAAACGCCGCCAACAAGAGAACGAACGCGACCGTCAGCGCCGTCCGCTTCCAACGGAACTCCCCCAGCATGCAACCGGACAGGGGTGCGAAGGCGAGAAAGAGGGGCAGCTCCAACCGTGCATTCCAGGGCTGCCACCGAAGAAACAGGGAGACCAGCAAAAAAGCGAAGACGATACAGCCCGCCAAGGCCCTGCGGTCGTGTCCGTTGGGTTGCCCCTTGGCAAAAAGCGCATAGCCGAGGGAGATCAAGATCAAGAAAAGGTGAAGGGGATTTCCCGCGCTGTCTTCATGCACCTGCTTGTGGTTGAGAAGAGGCCATCGGAACGGATGCGTCGCATAGGGGTTCCGGGTGCTCATCCCGAGCAGGAGGTGTACACGGAAGGAGGAATCCGGATCGTTCATGTCGAGGCGGATGAGGCGATGAAATCGCCGCATCAGGTTTTCGAGATGGCCCGCGGCCTTTTCCGGCACCGGGACTTGCAAGGCGAGGTTGCGGACGGCGTTCGAGAGTGCGATTTTAGGATCGAGGTACGTGTTGATCACGTACGAACGGAGCTTGGGCGACCCCATCGGATGGCCGCAATATTCGATGTTCCTTGCGAAGTAGCCTGCGTTGAAGGCCAGGATGACGGCGGCGAGCAGGGAAGCAAAGGCCAGGGTGCGCGGATGCCCCGCCCAGACCTTTTTCCCGAGGTAATACAGCCCGAAGGGAAAGGCGTAGATCCAACTCGTCCCCTTGACCAGGGCGGCGAATCCGAACGACATCCCCCACGCGAGAACCGAGCCCCAGGTCGGATGCCGGGCGAACCGCAATCCGAAAACCATGACGCACACAAGCCCAAAGGCCGCCACCAGGTCATTCTGCGTGCTGGAGGCCTGAAGCACTGTCATGGGCATGGTCAGGGCGAATACGGCGGCATAGAACTCCCCCCGCCGGCCGGTTCCAAGCTCGCGCGCGAGCAGCGAAACGGCGGCAAGAGAGCCGATCAAGGAAAACCATTGGACCAGATTCGCAAACCGGTCCGTCCCCGAGAGAATCTGCCAGTGGAGGATGAAATATTCGGCCAGGGGCTGGAGCTCGTTCTGCCGGAATTCATAGGTGGGAAAGTAATCGAGGGTGGCATTCTGCACCCACTGCGCTACCCGGGCCATGTGGTAGGTCATCGAGTCCCCGTTGTTCGGCGGCGCGACGATGGCCGTCGTGAACGTGACTGCCGCGAGGAGAAGGATGCCGAGGAGGAGGGCCTTCTCCCCGGCCTCAAGGCCATTGAGCAGGGCCCGGATCGAGGCAAAGGGCGGTTCCTTTACCCTTTTCAGCCAGACGAACAGGAACATGGCGAGTGTTAGCCAAACGATCAGGATGGCGAAAAAGTTGATCGCATGGAAAAGGCTCAACACCTCCGTGCCGGCCGTGACGAATGCCCCTTGGAAAAGAATCGTGTAGAGCACGGTCGTGCGCCAGCACAAGGCGCCACCTTGAGACGCCCGGATAGCCCGGATGAGCCGGTACATCAAGACCGTGCAGATCGGCACAAGGAGGATGGCCATTGACAGGCTCCATCAGGCAATTTTCATGTAAAAAAGATCGCCCCCGGCTGTTTCAAGGGAATCTTTCCCGGTCCGCAACTCATGTCCCGCTGTTTTGTTATGTCCCTTCCGATGATACCTTAGCCCAAAAATGAGACACTCATGCATGGAACGCAATGCTGTTCTATCCCTGTAGTGTCATTTTTGATGTGCTCTTATTCTTCTTCTTGGGTTTCTTCCGATAGAGGTAACGCTGTTTGGTCTTGCCGGGGAAGAAATGGGACGGTCTTTGTGCCTTCGGGCACGAAGACCTGGACGCGAGGGGTGGTCATCACCGGTACGTATCGAACGGCATTCACAAAAATATTGTCCTTGTCAATGTACCCCAGGCTGACAACTACCTCGGGCATCCAGCCGTTCTTGCCCCCAAGGAAGCGGATATCTTCCTCCAACAGCATGTGGCGGATTTCCACCTTGATAGGATTCTTCTTCTGGAATAGGGCCCAGAAGGGATATTGGTAGTTGTCCAGGTAATCGATGAGCCCGATCTTCTGGAACCGGTTCTCTTGGACAATGTCGCGCGCCCGGTAGAAATCCGTCTTCTTTCCATCCTTCAGGCGGAAAAAATACAAGTCGTCGCGAGAGATGTTGAAGATATTTCTGGGCCCGATGAGCGGCCGCCGATAGTTTTCCAAGGCCGGGTAAAAGGCGAACAAGAGCAGGAAAAAGACGCAGGCCGAGGCCACTATTCCCCGTCGCGTCTCCTCGAGCATGAGCCCTACGAGCGGCGCAAATCCCATAAAGAGGGGAATCTGGAGGCGAGAGACAATGGGCTGCCAGCGCAACAAGAGGCAGGAGATGGCGAATGCGAAAAAAATACAGGCCAGAAGAATCCGTCGCATCCGCAGGTGGTGGAGATCCACGGCCCACAGGGTGTAAGCAAAGCACACGAAGATCAGCAAAAGATGGAAGGGATTCCCGGCCCAGTCGTCGGAGACCATGCGATTGTCGATGCCCGGCCAATGGAAACGAAAGTAGGGGACGGGCATCTCCTTCTCGTGTAGATACTTGCCGATCATGAGATGCAATTTGAGGGTGGATCTCGGATCATCGTTCTCCAGCCCGATGAGCCTATGAGCTGCGGACATGACTTCATCCATAGGCCTTTGCAGGGTAGGCGGTACGTTGAGGTGCATGGCAAGGGTGCGCATGGCGTTCGACAGGGCGATCGGAGGGGTGAATTCCGCGTTCCAAACAAAGTGGTGCAACCGATCCGATCCCATCGGATGGCCGCAATGGACGATATTTCGGGTGCAATAGCCCGCGTTGAAGGCGAGGAGTATTCCGGCGAGGATCAATCCATGCTCCACGATGCGCCGGTGGCCCGACCAGATCTTTTCCCCGAAGAAGTAGAGGCCGAAGGGAAGCGCATAGATCCAGTTCGTGCCCTTCGTCAGCGTGGCGAACCCAAGACTTAAGCCCCACAGGGTCGCCGACCATCCGCCGGGTTCTTTCCCGAACCGGATGCCGAACAAAATGACGCTGAGCAGTCCGAAAGCGGCCACCAGGTCGTTCTGGGCGTTGGAAGCCTGAAGCACCGCCATGGGCAAGGTCGCGGCGAACACGGCCGTATAGACCTGGCCCCGTTTCGAGGCGCCCAGGTCCTGGGCGATGAGCGAGACGGCGGCGAGGCAGGCGAGATAAAAGAACCACTGCACCAGGTTCGCAAACCGGTCTGTGCCGGATAACACTTGGGCGTGCAGGATCATGTATTCCGCGAGGGGCTGGAGCTCGTTCTCGCGCAACTCGTAGGTGGGGAAGAAATCGATCGAGGCGTTTTGCTCCCATTCCTTGACGCGCGTCATGTGATACGCCATCGCATCCAGGTTGTTGGGCGGGGCCGTGATGCCGGTCAGTAGGGTCGCCGCAAGAAGCAGAACAATACCCAGGAGCAAGCCTTTGTCCCACAGAGATAAATCCATGAAGAAACTTCGTAGAGGGACGGCCGGTTGCCTGGGCAAGCTTCGCAGCCAATAGAAGAGAATCCCCAGGACGACCAGCCAAAAGAGAAGCAAGAAGAGAAAGGTGAGGGCGTGAAAGAGGCTTAAACCCTCGGTGCTGAATACCACGAGGGTCCCCATCGTGAGACAGGTAACCACCAGATTCATTCGCCAGCCCAACGCCTTGCCTCGGAATGCCGTGATGGCTCGAACCCAACGAAACAGGAAAAAGAAAGAAACAGGCAGGATCAGGACGGCCATCGCACCCTCCTCATAATGATTGAAAACTGATACTATTTTTCCTCAAGGCCTTTTATCCTATGGGGAGCCGGGGCTCTTACTTAATAAATTACCGCGCGCGATTGCTGTTCTCTCCATCGTGACTGTTTTGCAGCCGAAACAACGTTAGGAACCGGGGGAAAACGTATCGCGTGCCTTCCACCGCGGCGGAAGTGTATGGGACAAGGACCGATTGCCCGATTTTTTGGGAAACCACCCTTACAGTCAAGAAAAATATTCTCCTCGGCGGCGATCGTGGCTGCGCCGTGATTGTGCAGGGCGTAACCGGAATAGGACCGGGGATCCGGGGAATTCTCTTGCCTTTTCCCCCCCTGCTTGTTACTTAGTGCAATACGTACCGCTTAAGGATCGGACTCGGTTGGATTGCCTGTTCGTATCTCCATTTCCTCTTCAGAAAGGAGCATTCGAATGCGTGCCTGCGAACAGCCTCGAGGCAAAAAAGAGCGACGCGTGCAATACATGCTCCCCCATCAGCTAAGGGAAGAGATGAAAAAACTTTCCCTCGTCTTCCTACCGCTGGGACCCCTGGAATGGCATGGCCCCCAATTGGCCCTGGGGTGCGATCCGGTCATCGCCACCGAAATCGCCCTGGCCGCGGCCGATAAGGTCGGCGGAGTGGTGCTCCCCACGCTCTTCATGGGCACCGAGCGGGAACGGCCGCCCTTCATGCTCGATAGCCTCGGTTTTCGACGGGGCGATTACGTGATCGGCATGGATTTCCCGAACGCCAAGGGCAAGTACGGCAGCTACTACTGCCGCGAGGAGGTCTTCGCCATCGCCCTGCGCAGCCACCTCGAACTCTGCGTGGCGCACGGCTACAGGTACATTTACATCATGAACGGCCACGGCGGCGTGAACCACCTCGCGGTCATCAACCGCCTCGTCACCGAGTACAACCACGAGGTGAAGGGCGTGAAGGTGGCGAGCAGCACGGATGCTCCCCGGCCCCCCATCGACGCCGGCACGGCCCACGCCGGCATCCACGAAACGTCCATGCTCCTGCATTTCGACAAGTCGCTCGCAGACCTTGCGCAGCTGCCTTCCCTGAAGAAGGCGCCCCGGCTGAAATACAGCAATTTCAGCATCGTGGACGACGGCGGGTTCACCGGGAAGCCCGGCAAGGGCCACGCCCTGCCCCCGCATGAAGACCCGCGGGTCCGCGCCACGGCGAAATACGGCGCCAGGCTCGAGGAGCAAAGCATCAAGTCCATTGCTCAGCATGTTCGGACCGTGTTCGGGCTTGGTAAGCGCTGACCGAACGAGGCGCGGCCCGGCTTGATCGAGACTTTTGGAAGGAGTGACGAGATGAAGCTCGGCATCATTGGCGCGGAAAACTCCCATGCCAGGCAGATCGCAACGGTGTTGAACATCCGGAAATGCGTCCCGGGCTTTCGCGTCACGCATATCTGGGGCGAGAAGCCCGAGTTCGCGCAGGCGACCGCCGAGACTTGCCAGATCCCGCACATCGTCCGTCGCCCCAGGGAGATGCTGGGCGCCGTGGATTGCGTGATGGTCGACCATCGCGACGGCAAGCACCATGTCAAGGCGGCGCTTCCCTTTATCGATGCGGGCCTCCCCTGCTTCATCGACAAGCCGCTAAGCACGTCCCTCGAAGAGGCCAAGGCCGTCCTCGCCCGCCGCAAGGAAACCGGCGCCCCGGTGACCACCTTCAGCTCGCTTCCCCTGCACTCCTCCATTCCGTCCTTGAAAAAAGAGCTTAAAAAACTTGGGAACCTCAAGGCCATTCATCTTCACGGCGAGGCGGAATACAAGAGCCCCTATAGCGGGATCTATTTCTACGGGATTCATACCGTCGCCTTGATGGTGGAGCTTTTGGGCAGGGACGTTCAATCGGTGGAGATGACCACGAACGGAGACGCCTGCACCACGGTCTGCCATTATCCGGGAGAGCTTACCGCCACCGTGACCCTGGTGCCGGACTTGAGCAACTGGTGCGTGAGCGCCGTGGGCTCGCAAGGCATTTTTCAACACGAGATGGCGCGGGAAGCCGATCCCTATCTCAAGACGGCGCGGATTGTTACGAAGATGTTCCGCACCCGCAAGGAGCCCTTTGGCGACGAATGGATGCTCGGGCCCCTGGCCGTGCTCGAGGCCATGAAGAAATCCCTGGCCAGGCGCAAGCTCGTTGCCGTTCCCTCGATTGGCTGAGTCCGTGGGACAGCGAGCCGCGGCAAATGGTTTTCCTCCCGGTGGGCCGGCCGAAAGAGGTGGCCGCTTTCCCGCCCGATTGGCGGGGGAGCTCGGTTTTTCATAATTAAATATCACGGGGATTTTCTTGCCATAGGAACCGCAAAGGTCGCTCCACCATGGATCCGGATGACGCCCTTCAACCCGATAACAGGGCTTCCGTACCGGGGATAATCTCCCAATCGCCCGGCAAGAAAAATCAAAACTCTCGCGGGTTTTCTCTCCGCGACATGATGGAATTGAAAAAGCTCATGATCCAGCAGGCCGTCCTTGCGATCAAGAGCGGTCAATCCAGAGCCGCGAACGTGAATGAAGATCCGGTGTTGCGGACCTTTCTCAACGCCTTCGATGCCCTCATCGACCGCCATAAAAGAAAATCGCCCCTGGCGGTTCAAGCCAATGCTTCCGTCAATATCATCGATGTCTCCGCAACCGGCTGCGCCTTTGAGGCCACCTTTTCGCCGCCGGAAAAGGCGATCATCTTTCTATCCATGGAAAAACTGGCCGAATTGCTTCAAAGGCCGCGCGAGCCTACCTTTCCCCTCCGAGTCGCCTATTCCCGACCCATTGGGAAACGTTTTCGGATCGGTGGCCAATTCGTCGGCCTGCCTGGAAAGGTCGTTGAGGGGCTGGCAAAACTCTGCTCCGTCACTCCCAAGTCCGCGGCGGACAAGGAATCCCTATCGATCTCGGAACGAAGCGTTCTCAAGCCAGAGGTGGCGGAGGAAGATCTGGAGGACTTGACGCCGGAAACCACGGTGCTCATCATCGACGACGACAAGGCGGCCCGAAGCCTTCTCGCCCAATATCTCAAGGCCGGGCACTTCGAGGTCATCCAGGCCTCGGACGGACCCTCCGGCCTCAAGCTGTATGAAGAAAACCAGCACGTGGCCTTGATATTGCTCGATTGGATGCTTCCGGGGATGCAGGGCCCGGACGTGCTCGCGGAGCTCATGAAGCAACCGGGCGCACCGCCAGTCCTGATGCTCACCGGCAATACCCGGCATGAGAACGTGGTCTCGGCACTTAAGGCAGGGGCGCTGGATTACGTAGTCAAGCCCTCCAAGGAAGAAGAGATTCTTTTCAAAATACAGAATATCCTGAAATGGGAGGGCAGTGAAAAGCGGCGCCGGCGCTCCGCGGAACGCCGCACCCTGCCCCTGACGGGATCGATCGCCTTCACGGTGAGCGAGGTCGGTGAAACAAGCCTTTCGTTCCAATCGACCTTTTCCCTGCCCCCAGGCTCCAACGTATTCCTGGAATGCCCACACATGGCGCAAAAATTGGGCGTCCGCTCCACCCATCATTTCATCATCGAGATCGTCGAATCCGAAGGAAAAGGGAACAATTTTACCCTCTCCGGCCGCTTGGTAGGGTGCCCGCCCGAACTCCTCTCCAGGATCGGCGATCTTTCAAGAAACAACGCCTGGGATTAGCCGTGCGAGATGCGGATTCAACCGAATCCGACGGCCGGCAATTCCGGTTGCTTCGACTGCTTTCCCTTGCCCGGTAAAGCAGCCGGGAAGACGGCTTCCCCTTGACTCCTTACCGCATTCCCCTACACTGGCCTAACAGGACCCGGATCGCTTTCCCCGCGGCCGGGTAGGGAGCCGGTCCATGGTGAACAAAGCCGTCGCGTATCAACGATGCATTCGTCCTGCCTGCGCCGCCGCCTTTGACTTGGCCGAGACGCTCTCGCGCTGTCCCCGCTGCAACGATCTCCTGGATGTTGTCTACGATTGGGACCGTGCCGCTCCGCCGAAAAAGATGCGGGATTTTTCCCGAACGCCCCTTCCTCCCGGAGGAGTGGGACGGATAAGCGGGGTCTGGCGTTTCTCGGCGCTTTTGCCCTTTGCCCCGGCCGGGCAACGGGTGAGCATCGGCGAGGGGCATACCCAGTTGCGCCCGGCCCCCAAGGTGGCCCGCTATGTCGGGCTCGATCCCCGAAGCCTTTACCTGCAATACGAAGGGCTCAACCCTTCGGGCTCCTTTAAGGACAACGGCATGGCCGCCGCTTTTACCCATGCCCGAATGGTCGGCGCAAAAGTCGCGGCATGCGCGAGCACCGGCAACACGAGCGCGTCGCTCGCCGCTTTCTCCGCGGCCACGGGCCTCATGAAGGCGGTCATCTTCGTCGGCAGCGGCAAGATCGCCTATGGCAAGCTCTCCCAGGCGCTGGAGTTCGGCGCGAAGACCCTTCAAGTCGAGGGCGACTTTGACGACGCCATGGCTCGCGTGCAGGAGGTCTGCCGCGCGCGGGGCATCTACCTCGTGAACTCGCTCAACCCCTTCCGGCTCGAAGGCCAGAAGACCGTCATGTACCGCGTCCTGGAAGGTCTGGACTGGGAGGCGCCGGAATGGATCGTCGTGCCCGGGGGAAACCTGGGCAACGCCTCGGCCTTTGGCAAGGCCTTTCTTGAGCTCAAGGAACTCGGGCTCATTTCCCGGATGCCGCGGCTGGCCGTCATAAACGCGGAGGGCGCGCCGACCCTGAACAACCTCGTGAATTGCCGCGGCCTTGCCTGGAACGGAGGCGACGTGGACGAGGGGATCCCGGAGCGCTACTACGCGGAACTGGCCGATGGGGGAGAAAAGGCCCATACCCTGGCGAGCGCCATCGAGATCAACCGGCCCGTGAACCTGAAGAAATGCCTGCGCGCGCTCGCGGCGATGAGCGGGGTCGTCCGGACCGTGAGCGACCAGGAGATTCTCGACGCCAAGGCCCAGGTCGGAACCGAGGGGATCGGCTGCGAGCCGGCGTCCGCGGCCTCGGTGGCGGGTCTCAGGCGCCTGGTCGAAGAGGGCGTGGTGGACCGCGACGCGCGCGTGGCCTGTGTGCTCACGGGCCATCCGCTGAAGGACCCCCACGCCACCGTGGGTTACCACGCCTTTTCCCACGACGAACTGTTGGGAAAATACGGGTCGTACGGCGTCGAGTCCACGCGGTTTCGCAACGCCCCGGTCCCGGTGGAGAACGATCTCGAAAAAATCTTGAGGGCGATCGACGGTGTTTAATATCGAGCTCTGGGAAGCGGTCCTGCTCGTCGGTCTTGTGTACACGGTTTCGCGGCTGTATACTCGCTGGCGCGATCGCAACCGGTGACAGCCGCGCGGGAGTGTTCCGCATGGCATTGTACCGTCATCCATCCGGTCAGGAGAAACATCTCCTTGCGTAAGTGGAAAGGAGTACCCATATGATCCGAGTCGCAA
>JAZDLH010000111.1:0-4316 GCA_043802275.1 Planctomycetota bacterium | reverse complement strand
GGCCATGGGCGTCACGGTCACCCACGACATGGACGAGGTCCTCGCCACCTGCGACGTCTTGAACATGCTCCGCATCCAGTTCGAGCGCCAGGAGGAGGCGTACCTGCCGAGCATCCGCGAGTACAGCCGCCTCTTCGGCCTCACGGCCGAGCGCATGAAGCGGGCCAAGCCCGACGTCCTCGTCATGCATCCGGGGCCGGTGAACCGCGGCATTGAGCTCGCGCCGGAGGTGGCCGACGGCGAGCGGAGCGTGATCCTCCAGCAGGTCACCAACGGCCTCGCGGTGCGCATGGCGGTCTTGTATCTCGTGGCGGGCGGCACCAAGGGGTGAGGCTTGCCCTTCCGAGAGGAGAAAAGGGGCGCCCGTTCCTTCCGGGGGCGTCGCCCCGGAACGCGCGTGGCCGGCTTATCGTTAAAAGGAAGCGAAGGACATGAACGACCTCCTCATCAAGAACGGGACCCTGGTCGATCCCTCGCAGGGGATCGAGGGGAAGATGGACCTTCGCATCCGCGGCGGCCTCGTCGCGGAGTTCGGTCCCCGGCTCTCGGGCGAGGAGCCCGTGCTCGACGCCAAGGGGCTCTCGGTCACGCCCGGCCTCATCGACGCGCACGTTCACTTCCGCGAGCCCGGCGACGAGGAGGAGGAGACCATCGCATCGGGCAGCGCCGCGGCCGTGGCGGGCGGGTTCGCCTCCGTGGCCTGCATGCCCAACACCGAGCCCCCCCTGGACAGCGAGGCGGCGGTCTCCTTCGTCTACCTCCAGGCGCAGAAGGCGGGCCTGTGCAACGTCTTTCCCGTGGGCGCCATCACCAAGGGCCGCGCGGGGCGGGAACTCGCGGAGATGGGCTCCATGGTCCGCGGCGGGGCGGTGGCCTTCTCCGACGACGGGACCTCGGTCCCCACGGCCGGGGTCCTGCGGCGCGCCATGGAGTACGCCCACATGCTCGACAAGCCGCTTTTGGAGCACTGCGAAGAGCCCTCCCTCGTGGCCCGGGGCGTGATGCACGAGGGGCGCGTGAGCCTGGTTCTCGGCCTCGCCGGGAGCCCCGCCGAGGCCGAGGAGATGATCGTGGCGCGCGACGTCATGCTCGCCAACCTCACCGGCGCGCGGCTCCACATCCAGCACGTATCGACCGCCGGGAGCGTGGGGATCGTCCGCAACGCCAAGGCGCGCGGCCTTTCGGTCACCGCCGAGGTCGCCCCGCACCACCTTTTCTTGACCGACGAATCCGTGCGCGGCTACAACCCCTCCTTCAAGATGGCGCCGCCCCTGCGGACCTCGGAGGATGTGGCCGCGTGCCTCGCGGGCCTCCAGGACGGGACCATCGACCTCGTCGCCTCGGACCATGCGCCGCACAGCATGAAGGAGAAGGAGGTGGAGTTCTCAGCCGCCGCGTTTGGCGCGATCGGGCTCGAGAGCACCCTGGGGATGCTCCTCACCCGGCTCGTGCACGGCCGCCTCATGACGCTCGCGGAGCTCTTGCCCCGCCTCACGACCGCGCCGGCCGGGCTCCTCGGCATTGCGCGCGGCACGCTCAAGCCCGGCGTCGCCGCGGATGTCACGCTCATCGATCTCAAGCGGAAATGGACCATCGACCCGGCCCGATTCCGCTCCAAGAGCCGCAACTGCCCCTTTGCCGGGACCGCGTGCACGGGCCGGGCCGTGGCCACGGTCGTGGGCGGCCGGATAGCCTTCCGTCTCGAGGAATAGGCGATCCCTTTCTTAGCCAAGAGATCGAGATGTGAGGAGGGGCCCGTCCTTCCGCTTCGCGGGAAACCCTTCACCGGCGAATCGCAAGGCCTGGTTTTTCATAAACCCGTCCCACTGAGAAAACCCGCCCCCCTCTTCGTATTCCGATCGTCCGAGTCGATGTCAGGATGGGGTTTGTTGCCCGAGTGGAGCGCGCGCTTTTTTTTCTTGAGGGATGTCTGGTACGGCGCGTACAATAGTCAAGGAGATGGCTTGCAAGGAAACACTTCACGAACGTTAGGCGGCCTTTTTCTTTCGACTCCCCTTTCCGCCTGACCGCGCGAGGGAGCGCAGGGTGATGACCGGGGCCTATGACCTTCATAACCCCCCCGCGCTTCGAAGCGCCGGAGTCGAGATGCTCCTGGCCGGGCTTCTCGCGGCGGCGGCGGTCTTTCCAAGCCTGGGAAAGCGAGACCTCTGGACCGCGGGCGAGGCGCGCGTGGCCCAGGTCGCCCGCCAGATGCGCGAGAGCGGGAACTATGTCCTGCCTCGGCTGACGGAGGATGAGACACGCCTTCAGAAGCCCCCCCTCGCATACTGGCTCGCGGTGCTCGCGAGCCTGCCGGAGACGGATGTGAACGAGTGGAACAGCCGCCTGCCTTCGGCGACGGCTGCCGTGGCCACGGCCATGCTCCTCGCCCTCTGGGGCCGAAGGCTCATCGGCGGATACGGCGGGCTCATCGCGGGAATCGCTTTCGCCTCGACGAGCGCCTGCTGGTGGCAAGCCCGCGACAGCACCATCGAAATGACGCATCTCTTCTTCACGGTTTTCGCCTTTTACGCGTGGTGGCGATACAACCAGGAAGGCCTCTCCGCCTCGCGCCCAGGGCCCGCGCCCCCCTCCCTCGAGATTTCGGCCCCGCGCCGGGGGCCAAGGTGGCTCTTCCTCTGCTACATCGCCCTGGCGCTCGCCACGCTCGACAAGGGGCCGATCGCCGTGGTGCTGCTTCTTCTCTTCGTCGGGGTCGCCTGGTTTACCCAAACGGGCCCTTCCCGCTTCCGCGCAAGCCACCATGCGGGCGGCCTCGCCCTCTATCTTTTGTGCGCGCTCCCCTGGGTCGCGGCGGTTGTGTGGACCACGCGCAATCCCGCGGGCATGGAGCCGCGCTTCCCCGCCCTCCTCGAGTGGTGGCATCAGTTCTTCCGCTACCGGGCCTTCGACCACATCCGGCCGGATTACTCCTACTTCGCGGTCAAGATCCTCGGAGACGGCCAGCCCTGGGTCCTCTTCGCCCTGCTCGGGCTTGCGACCTACTTCACCGCCCTCGAAAGGGACATCCGCCGGCGCCCCATGCGGTTCATCGTGATCTGGACGCTCGTGACGCTTGTCCTCTTCAGCACCCTTCAGTCCAAGAAGAGCTACTACATCCTGCCGATCTACCCGGCCCTGGCGCTTCTGGCGGCGTGGTTTTTCGAGACGCTCGATGGGAGGAGCGTCCCCCGCCCCGGCTGGCCGGAATCGACGGCCGTCTTTTTGTGCCGCTTCTCGGGGGGGCTGTTTCTCGTCCTGGGGCTCACGCTCCCCTTCACCTCGGACCTCCTCTACGAGCACTTCGGCGCCCTGCAGAAGTATGCCCTCCCTTCCACGCGCATCGTGCTGATTTCCGGCGCCGCGTTCCTGTTCGGGTGGCTCCTCGTCTGGTACGGCGGGCACAGGCGCTGGGGCGCGGTGGTCGCCGCCCTGTTCCTCGCCGCGGCGAGCACCTTCAGCATCTACAATTCGCTCTTGCCCATGCTTAACGCACACAAGGGCGACAAGCGCTTCTGCCTGGCCGTGCGCGAGGGGCTCGTCCCCTCGGACGAGATCTTCCTCTACGAATTGAGCGGCCACCCCATTTATACCTTCTACCTCAACCGCGAGGTCGCGAGCATCAAGGACGCGCCGGACCTCTTGCTCAGCAGGCTCGAGCCGCCCCCCGATGGCCACCGCCGGCTCGTGGCCATGGAACGTAAGGACTACGAGATCACGTACCTGTTCGAGGGGAGGGGCGAGCCCCCCTATGCGCGCCTCGTGGAGATGCTCGCCCCGCTCCAGGCGGAGGCGGGCGATCCGATGAAATGGTTCGCGGAGCGAGGAGGGCCGGAAGCGCCTTGGCGCATATTCCTCTGGGGCATCATCAAGATGTCGGAGAAGGAGAGTCTCCTGCATCCCGAAGAGCTGAACGACCGGATCGCCCGCTGCCAGGGGCGGGTGGAAGCCCTGCGGGGGGCCTGCACCGAGGCCGGGATCCGGATGCGTCGCTGGAGCGAAGCTTTCGACACCTTCCAGCCCGTTCCGGGCACGGATCGGGCCTGGCTCATCGCCGGAGTTCTGCCCAGGCCTCCCCGGCCGTCCCCCGGAGCGCGGGCAGGTGATTCGCGCCCCCCGGACGATCCATAAATACGCCGATGTCCGAGCCGAGATGCGCGAAGGAGGGGCGCGCCTTTTGTGATAAAGGCCGGCGCCTTCCGCCGCCTGGAACAAGGAGAGAACATGGACGCCGCGGAACGAATCGAGAGCCTGAGCGTGGTGATCCCGGTCCTCAACGAGGCCGAGAGCCTGCCCACGCTTGAGGAAGAACTCGT
>JAZDLH010000110.1:0-2453 GCA_043802275.1 Planctomycetota bacterium | reverse complement strand
CGACGATGACGATGGGCACGCGCAGGCGGCTCATCTCGCGCAGGTTCATGGCGATGGCGGGCCCCACCCCGCGCTCTTCGCCCCCCGTGCCGGGGTAGGCGCCCTTGGTGTCGATGAGGGTCACGATCGGGAGGGCGAATTTTTCCGCGAGCTGCATCTTGTACAGGGCCTTCCGGTAACCCTCCGGATGCGGGCAGCCGGCAAAGCAGATGTGCCTCTCCTCCACGGTGCGGCCCTTGTGCTCGGCCACGAGTAGGATCCGGTGCGACCCGATCTCCGCCAGGCCCGTCACGATCGCGGCGTCGTCGCGGAAGGAGCGGTCGCCGTGGAGCTCGATGAAGTTGCGAAAGGCGAGGCGGATGTAATCCCGGGCTTGGGGGCGGAGGGGATGGCGGGCCATCTGGACCTCCTGCCAGGGCGTGAGGTTGGCGTACACGCGGCGGGACATGGCGCGATGCTGCTCCTCCATGGCCGCGATCTCGCGCTGGAGGTCGATCCGGCTCTTCCCCGCGGAGACCCGGAGCTCCTCGATTCGCCGGGGGATCTCCTCCAGGGGCTTTTCGAACTCCAGTTCATAGCTCTGGTCGGGCATGGGCGCTCATCCCTTCGTCCGGGTCCATGAGAATTGTAACGACGGAACGCAAGGGAATCAAGGCGAAAAGAGCTTCCGCCCCTCGCGCGGGATGCCCCGCATCGGATGCCGGTAGGCGATGGAGACGCCGGGTGGCGGAGGAAAAATTCCCATCAGGCGGGCAGGAAGAACTCCGTGCTCGTGATGCGGCGGATGACCTCGTACGCGTCCCGGGGTCTCTCGTCGGGACTCTTGGCCAGAAGGCTCGCCACGAGCTTGTCCACGGCCGTGGTGATCACCGGATTCACGTGGCTCAGGCGCGGGGGCGCGGTCCAGAGGTGTTGGCGCATGACCTCCCGCGCGTCCTTGCCCACGAAGAGGGACCGCCCGGAGAGCATCTCGAAGAGAATGACGCCGAGGGAATACAGGTCGCTCTGGGGCGTAAGCCGCTGGCGCGCGAGCTGCTCCGGGGACATGTACGAAGGCGTCCCGTCCCGCTTGCGGAAGAAATTAAAGGTGCGTTCCCACTTGGTTTGGGCGAGGGAAAAGTCGATGAGCCGGATTTCACCTTCCTCGTTGACGAGAATATTTTCCGGCTTGACGTCCCGGTGTACCAGCCCCAGCTTGTGGATGTACGCCAGCGCCTCGGCCACATGGCCGACGATGACGGCCGTCTTGGGCCGGATCGCGTCGGGATTGTCGATCAGTATTTTCCGAAGGGTTTGCCCGGCAAAATACTCCATGGTGAGAAAGGGGAAGCCTTCATACACCCCGTATTGATGGTATTTCAACATCTTGGGATGGTCGAAGGAACGAACGATTTTCCACTCATGGGCGAACATGTTGCGGTTGTCGCGGCTGATGGCCACGTCCGGCCGCATGATCTTGATGGCCGCGTTGGTCATCTCCGAGCCTGGAACATCGCCGTTGGCAATGGGGATAGCCTTCCAGATCGTGGAAAAACCGCCTGCCGCGATACGGGAAACAACCCGAAATGCACCAATCTGGCGATTGGTGTAATCGATGGAAAGCTCCATTGTTCAGCCGGTCCCTTCATAGCGCAAGGTATGCGCCCTGCCACGACTTAAGTCACTTAAGACTATGAAGAAATTATGCCAGCAAGGCCACAATTATCGCAAAAATAATCTATAGTCCATCATTTAACTATACATTTTTTCAGGGCTGTTGCAACAGAAAATCCGATCCTCGGGGAATTTTTACAGGTTGCTTAAAATATGCGGCTTATGAAAAATACGGGCGCCAAGGTCCCAGGGTCGCTTAGGCGCAGGCTTGGATGGCCCGGCGAAAAATGCGCACCCCGTCTCCTTCCCGGGCCGGGGGCCGTCGGGTCCATCCGGGGTGTTGATAGGGAAAGAAGTGACGCTCGGGATGCGGCATGAGGCCGAAGACGCGTCCGGAGGGGTCGCAAATCCCCGCGACGTGGTCCATGCTGCCGTTCGGGTCGGCCGGGTATGAGGGCGGGGAGCCGTCTTCGTTGACATAGCGGTACGCCACCTGGCCGTTCGCGGAGAGCTCCTTCAGAACCTCCGGGGCTTGCGCCACGAGCTTGCCCTCGCCGTGGGCCACGGGGAGGGTTATCCGTTCGCCCGGATCCGCATAGACGCAGCGGCTCCTGCGATCCGCCTCGAGCCAGACCCAGCGGTCCTCGAACTTGTGCGAATCGTTGTGCGTGAGGGTGAGCTTCCGCTCGCTTGCGCAGAGGAGCTTCGCCTCCGGCAAGAGGCCGGTCTTCACCAGGATTTGAAACCCGTTGCAGATGCCGATGACGAGCCCGCCGCGCGCGACAAAGGCCTGGAGGGCTTCCCCCAGGGCTTGCATGAGCTCCACGGCGAAGACCTTGCCGCTCGCCACGTCGTCGCCG
>JAZDLH010000109.1:0-2023 GCA_043802275.1 Planctomycetota bacterium | reverse complement strand
GGCCGAGGCGGTCCAGCAGGGGCGCCTCGCGGACGCCGGCGGGGAGGACGGCGCGGAAGGAACGCCCCCCGCCGTTCGGGCTCCAGCGGACGCACGGGAGGCGGCCATCCTTTCGGCGCTCGGACCCGAGCCCGTGCATATCGACGCCCTCTGCGCCGAGACGGGCCTCGCGGTCTCGGCGGTATCGTCCGCGCTCATGATGCTCGAGCTCAAGCGCCGGGTGGACCAGCTGCCCGGCAGGTTCTTCGTGAAGAAGACGCGGTGAAAAGGCCGGTTCGTTCCGGCATTTCTCCCGAGCCGGCGCATCCGGTCGCCCGCAAGAGGCGCGTTGGGGAGCCTCGGCGGATCGTTCCGCCTCCGGTCCTGTTGCGGAGTCGAAGGGAAGAAAACCCTCCCCAGGAAAAATAACAGAAGGGCAGGGGGCGCAAAGGCCCCATAATAGAGGCTTGACAACCCGCGCAAAAACGGTATGTTACGGATGTGCCGAAGGTGGAGGAGTCCGTCCCTCGGCGCGAAACATCGCCCGCTTAGCTCAGTCGGTAGAGCATCGGATTCTTAATCCGAGTGTCCAAGGTTCGAGTCCTTGAGCGGGTACCAGATATGGCACGGCCGCGGATCCGGAAGGTCCGGGGCCTTTTTATTGGGCGTGGAGCGGGCCGGACCAAACGCGCGGGTCAGGATGAGTGAAAGGGAAATATCCCTTGGGAAAGGCCTGTCCTTGAAACC
Organism: Planctomycetota bacterium; assembly: GCA_043802275.1. Lineage (GTDB taxonomy): Bacteria > Planctomycetota > SZUA-567 > SZUA-567 > JAFGNG01 > JAZDLH01. The sequence continues at coordinate 1,297 of JAZDLH010000109.1, read as the reverse complement.
CCGGAGAGAAATGCCTCGCGCCTTATCCCGCCCGGTGCACGAGGAAGAGGATGTAGAACGTGGAGAGGAGAAGCGACCCGAGCGCGCAGGGGAGGCCCCACCGGAAGAAGCGGCCGAAGGAGATGGGGTAGCCGTTTTTTCCGCTGATGTCGCAGATCACGAGGTTCGCGGCCGCCCCCACGGGCGTCAGGTTCCCCCCGAGGCAGGCGCCCAGGGCCAGGGCCCACCACAGGGGTTCCGCCCGGGCGCCGTCGAGGTGCAGGCCCGAGGCCAGGCTCCCCACCACCGGCAGGGCCGCGGCCACGAAGGAGATGTTGTTCATGAGCCCCGCGCAGAGGCCCGAGACCCACAGCACCAACACCGCCGCGCGGGCCGGGCTTCCGGCCGTGAGCGCGAAGACTTTTTCAGTGATCGCCGAGATCAGGCCCACCTGGACCGCGCCGCTCACCACGATGAAGAGGCCGAGAAAGAAGAAGAGCGTGGGCCACTCCACCTCCTCCAGGGCCCTCGCCACGTTCGCGCGCGTCACGAGGAGGAGCAGGGCCGCCCCGCCCATGGCCACCACCCCCGGCTCGATGTGGAAGAAGCCGTGCAGGAGAAACCCCGCCAGCGTGAACGCCATGACCACGAGCGATTTTTTGAGAAGCGTCGCGTCGGTAATGACGCGGCGCTCGTTGAGATCCATGATCTGGGCGCGCTCCTCGCTCGTCACGCGCATCTTTCCCCGCAAAAGAACCGCCAGCACGCCGACAAAAAAGGCCATGACGAGGAGGATGAAGGGCGTGAGCGCATGGAGGAACGCGAGGAAGTCCAGCTTGGCGAAGCTTCCGATCAGGATGTTCGGCGGGTCTCCGATGAGCGTCGCCGTCCCGCCGATGTTGCTCGCCAGGGCCTCCGGGATGAGGAAGGAAACCGGGTCGAGCTTGAGCTGCTGCGCCACCAGGAGCGTCACCGGCGCAATCAAAAGCACCGTGGTCACGTTGTCGAGAAAGGCCGACAGGAGCGCCGTCGTGAAGAGGAGCAGCGCCAGCACCGGCAGCGGCCGGCCGCGCCCGACCTTGGCGCACTTGATGGCCAGGTACTGGAACGCGCCCGTCTCGCGCAGGAGGTTCACGATCATCATCATGCCCGCGAGAAGGAAGATCACGTTGAAGTCGACGTAGAAGCTGTAGGTGTTGGCGAACATCCCCGCGTTTTCGTGCCGGGGCGGCTGGAGCACGAAGAAGAGCATGAGGCTCGAGCCGAACATGGCCGAGATGGTCTTGTGCACGCCGATCTGCTTCTCGAAGGCGATGGC
>JAZDLH010000108.1:0-11272 GCA_043802275.1 Planctomycetota bacterium | reverse complement strand
CCGGATCGCCAACGCCTGCCGCAACTGGATCTCCGGGGAGACGATCGCGGACACCGGCTGCTCGCTCAAGGCCTATCGCACCGATCTCCTGCAAAAGATCTACCTGTTCCGCGGGGCGCACCGGTTCCTGCCGACGCTCCTTCGGATGGAAGGCGCGCGCCTCGCCGAGGTCCCGGTGCGCCACCGCCCGCGCAGGCAGGGCGCAAGCAAATACGGGGTTTGGAACCGCCTCTTTCGAGGCCTCTACGACCTCTTTGGCGTCCGCTGGCTCAAGAGCCGCGCCCTCCGCTACGAGGTCGCGTCCGAGACGGGACAAGGCCTCAAGGAACCCGACAAGTGCGCATGAGCATTCTTTCCCGACACCGATTGCTTGCGGCGCTTGCCTGGGCGTCATGCGTCTCCCTCGCTTGGGCAAGCGCTTGGGCGGGAGAAGGCGCTCCTTCCGGGGCCCCGGCCGCTCGCCCCGTTCAGGCCGATGCGTCCGTCCCGACCTCCCTTTGGGACCGGACCAAGGAATTTTTCAGCCCCACCGAGACCTGCCCGCATTGTGGCGGCCGCTTTGCCCCGGCCCGCTCCCTATGGATGCTCCTCATCGGTTTTGCCGGGCAGATTCTCTTCACCAGCCGTTTTCTCGTGCAATGGATCGCCTCGGAGCGCCGGAAGGAGTCCTACATTCCGCTCATCTTTTGGTACCTCTCGATCATCGGAAGCGTGCTCTTGCTCGTCTACGCCCTAAGTATCCTCGCTTGGCCAATCATCCTCGGCCAGGTCTTCGGCATCCTGGTATATGTTCGCAACCTCGTGCTGATCGCTCGGGTCAAGGAAGGCGGGGAGAAATCCACGCCCAAGGAACTGGGCGAAGGCATAACCGCTTCGCCCTGGAATCGGCAAGACCCGGCCGAATAGCTAACACCTTGCAACATCACCTCTTATATTCATCCTACTCAAGTAAAACAGTTGCCTTCGCGCGGAAAATATGCCATACTATATGTAACCGGCCTTGGTTTCGACACTTGCACCAAGAGAGAGCGCAAGGTGGTTGCATGAGCCATTTGTCAAGTTCTATTGGATGGAGGAGGAGTGCGGCATTACCGGTCGTATTGCTTTGGCTTGTTGCCGCGGCTTTAACGAGCGAGCGGCAAGGGCGCGCCGAGCGCAAGGAAAGGGAGGAATTGCAGGAACTCTCCGTCCACGTGGAGATGCTCTCCATGGAGGGGATTCCGTTTAGGAATCCGTTGGACATCCACTTTGTGCGCGACTGGGAGGATGAGAACCTTTTCCATTCTGCGGATGGGATGATTCAGTTAACCACCGAGAAAATTTACGCCTTCTGGCAGACGATCCGGGACGCCGAAAAGATTCCCGCCTCGGGGCTTTCCCCGCTCCCGCCTCGGACCCGCTTGTCCGAGCTCGGCCTCACCCAGAAGGAGGCCAGGCATCTCTCCCAGATGACCCTGGTCCGGGGCCTGACGCTGGCGAATGTGCGCCAGGAGGAACGGCCGGTTCTGGTGTGGGAGGCCAGCCGCGTCGTCGCGTCTTTGCTCCTCAAACACCGGATTCATTCGCTCCCGCCTCAGCGGACGCCCATCACCCTGACCTTCCGGTTTCTGGGTGAGGAAAAGGGGGTTCTTTCCCATGATGGGATTGCCATCACTACCCCACGCTGGACCTTTCAGGATAAAGGGGAGGCCGCCTGGATGGAGTTTCGGGATGACTTCACCCTTACCGGCGAGATCTACGCTTTCTTAAGCTCGTTCAGCCCGCCCTTGTACTGCAAGTTCCTGGACATGAACACCCTCCGCTGCGACATCCTAGCCGTGAACATTGACACGGCCGCCGCGGAGATTCAGGCGTACTGCGATCATTATATGAAGGTGCGCCTCGTGCCCGGTGTCCACGCCTTCTTCAAAGATTTTGACCTGGCCGCATTCCCGTTCCACGATTTTGGCCACGCGAGCTCTTCCGTCTCCGGCGGAGAGGATTGCGTCTATGACCTCTTCCTTGCGCGGAAGACGCATCCGCCCATCCAGGCGCATCTCCAGCCCGCGACTCGGGACCACGCCAATTTCACCCGGATCCCGGACGCGGGGTCGGTCGCGGCGCTCGTCGACCGCCTGAGCGCGCTCCCCGTGGTCAAGGCCATTTCTGCGGACTATGGCGCCGAGTTTCATCTCGGCCTCTTTTCCGAGATGATTCCCGACACGATCCCCTGCACCTTTTCCAAGGGCGAAACCCTGGAGATAAACGCGGCCCTGAACCCGAAAACGCTCGAGATGACCGTCCTCTCCGCCCAGGGTCTCGAGGTCCCTCCGTTCCTGTCCCTTCCCGGGATCGAGGTCAAGGAAGAGCGCAATCCGAACAAGCTCGACGGTTCGACCTGGTACGCCGTCACCGTGCCCGTGGACGCGCGCCTCCTCGTCCGACGGTCAGGCGTCTTCGAGCTTGTCCGAATTCCACGCGCCGCATCTTCCGCCCTTTCCACCCCTGCCGAGTCGTCTACCCCCTCCTCGTCGTCCGGTCCATAGGGCGCCGGCCTTCTCGCGGCTCTCCCTTTTCCAATCAAGGGAACGCCTCCAAGCGTCCGGCGTTGGACCGGGGGTGTGCCGCATGGGACAAGGGGATGGATGGAACGCGGCACAAGGCATCGGACAGGAAAACGCCGAAGGCGTCTCCCGCCCACATTCCCTTTCTATCTTACGATTCCATCCATTACAGCTCTCGCGCAAACGCATCGGTTTCTCGTTTCCCGCGTCTTCGTTTTGTCTTGACGCTTTTGCGTGCATCGCAATAGAATGCCTTTGCCATCGACCGCATTCCATGGGTTTTCACAAAAGGGAGACCGCGCATGAGCGATCTCAAGGCGATGTACAAGACCGTGATGGACGACCACTTCCCGGAGACCCTGACCCTTACGCTCGGATCGACCGCGCTCGTGTACAAAAAACGCGCGTGGAAGATCCGAGACCCGGACACCGGAGAGCTCGTCGAGAAGGGGCTCCGCTACGGAGAGAATCCCGGCCAGGAGGCCGCGCTCTACGAGCTCGTAAACGGGAACCTCGTCCTCGGCGACTGCGCCTTCATTTCTCCGGGCAAGGGGCTCGTGAGCGCCCTCGCGGAGGAGGGTCTCCTCCAGTTCGGCAAGCACCCCGGCAAGACGAACCTCACGGACATCGACAACGCCCTCAACATCCTCCGCTATCTCGAGGCGCGGCCCGCGTGCTGCATCATGAAGCACAACAATCCCTGCGGCGCGGCCTACGGCGCGGACGCGGGCGAGGCCTACGACCGCGCGAACCGGGCCGACCGGCTCGCCGCCTTCGGCGGGTGCGCGGTTTTTAACGTCCCCGTCACCCCCGCGGCCGCGAAGCTCGTAGGCGAAAACTACATCGAGGTCGTGGCCGCGCCCGCGTACGAGGCCGGGGCGGTGGAGATCCTAAAAAAGCGCAAGAATCTCCGCATCGTGGAGATCCGCCGGATCGACCGGATCCGCGAGTACGCTTCCGAGCGCTTTCTGGACATAAAGAGCCTCCTCGACGGCGGGCTCGTGGTGCAGCAGTCGCCCTTGAACCGCATCCGCACGGCCGAGGACTTCCTGCCCGCCGAGGCCGTCGTGAAGGGCGTGACCTATCGCGCCAAGCGCCCGCCCACGGAGCCCGAGAAGGCCGACTTCCTCTTCGGTTGGTCCATCGAGCAGGGCGTGAGCTCGAACAGCGTCCTCTTCGTCAAGGACGGCGCGACCGCGGCCATCGGCACGGGCGAGCAGGACCGCGTGGGCGTGACCGAGATCGCCATCTTCAAGGCGTACAAGAAGTACGCCGACCGCGTCTCCTTCGACCGGCACGGCTGCCTCTTCTTCGAGCTTGCGCTTAAGGTGAAGGAGGGCGGGCTTCCCCGGTCGGCGCTCGAAGAGGTCCAGGACGAGGTCCGCGCCGCGCGCGGAGGGCTGTTGGGCTCGGTGGCCATAAGCGACGCCTTTTTTCCCAAGCGCGACGCCGTGGACGCCATCATCGCCGAGGGCGCCACGGCCGTCGTGCAGCCGGGCGGGTCGCTCGCCGACCGCGAGGCGATCGAGGTGGTGAACGCCGCGCGGCCGCCCGTGGCCATGGTCTTCACGGGCCAGCGCGCGTTCAAGCATTGATCCTGAAAATGGGAAGGCGCGCCGTACAGCTTATTCATCCTCTCTGCGAGGCGGAGACGGGCGCGTTTCTTTAAAGGAAGTCCCCATGGACCCGTCCGCTCTCCGCATCCTCGACGCGAACCTGAACCGCGCGCGCGAGGGCCTGCGCGTGGCCGAGGAGTACGCCCGCTTCGCGCTCGAGAGCGCGCCTTTCGCCGAGCGCCTGAAGCGCATGCGCCACGGCCTCGCCGAGGCCGCGCGCCTTCTCCTCGCCGGGCTTTCCTCCCCGGCCTCCCCCGCGAGCCTTTCGACGCTCGAGGCCTCGCGCGACACGCCCGGCGACGCGGGCACGCGCATCGCCACGGCCTCCGAGGCCGCGCGCGAGACGCCGGAGGCCGTGGCCCGCGCGTCCATGAAGCGCCTCGAGGAGGCCCTGCGCGCGCTCGAGGAGTACGGCAAGCTCGCAAGCGCGGAAGCCGCCGCGGCTTTTAAGCGCCTGCGCTACGACGCCTACGCCGTGGAGCCCCTCCTCTTTGCCTCGCACGACCGGCGCGCGCGCCTCGCGCAGGCGCGCCTCTACGTCCTCGTGACCGGGGCGCATGCCTCGACCGACGCCCTGACCGCCGCGCGCGAGGCCGCGGCGGGCGGGGCGGACATGATCGAGCTGCGAGAGAAGGAACTCGAGGACCGCGCCTTTTACGAGCTCGCGCTCGCCGTGCGCGAGGCGGTCTCCCCGGCGGGAGCGCTCTTCCTCGTGAACGACCGGCCGCATATCGCGTTTTTGGCCGACGCCGACGGCGTGCACACCGGCGCCGGCGACCTCGCCGCGCACCTTGCGCGGCGCCTCGTGGGTCTGGAACGATTGATCGGTCGGAGCACGCATGCGCCTGCGGACCTCGATGCGGCCCTGGACGAGGGCGCGGACTACGCGGGCGTGGGCCCGGTGTACGAGACCCCCACCAAGGCCCACCGCGCCCCCGTGGGCCTCGAGTACGTGGCGCACGCGAGCCGGGAGGCGAAGCTTCCCTGGTTCGCCATCGGCGGGATCGACCGCGAGACGCTCGAGGGCGTCCTCGACGCGGGCGCGCGCTCCGTGGCCGTGTGCCGCGCCGTGATCGGCGCGCGCGACATCGCCGCCGAGGCCGCTTGGTTCAAGGCGCGGCTCCTGGAGCGAACCTGACCCCCCCCCCCGCGTCGCTCTCTCTCCTCGGAAAATCCCAAAAAAGGCATGAGGTCCCCTGGGCAATTCCGTACCATAGACGGGGAAGGGGGTGTTTCGTCCGATCGCGAGGCGCACCTTTTCCATGCTGATGCGGGACCATCGGGGGCGTTCGAACGCCAATACCACGGCCAGTTGAGTTCTTTCCTTGTACTACGAAACGAGCCGTGCGCGCCGCGAGGACGGATTTTTGTCTGCCGATCCCGAGAGGCGTCACTGCGTTCATTAAACACGGGAGAACCGGCCCATGAACGAACCGGAGACGAGGGAAAACGCACTGGCAAGCGGCGGCGGGAGAGCGCGCTTCTTCTACGGCGCTTTGGCCCTTTCCCTCCTGGCCGCAGCGGTAGCCGGGGCGTTTTTCGTCTACCACAGGCGGGCCCGGCTCACGCCGGAGCGGAGCTTCGCCGTCGGGCAAAAAAACCTGGCCGAACGGCAGTACGCCCTTGCGCTCAAGAACTTCGAGCGGGCCATCCGCGCCGCGCCGGACGAGCCGCGATACGACTGGGCCGCCTCCCAGGCCGCGCGCCTCCTCGGCCGGCGGGACCGGGCCGAGGACCATGCCCTCGCGGCCTGGCGGAAGGGCCTGAAGAACCGGGAGACCCTCCTCGCGCTCGTGAACCTCTCCGGCCGGGAGGGCGACACCCGAATGGAATATGCCCTCCGGCTTCTCTCGGAACTTCCGGACACGCCCGAGCGGGAGGAATTCCGCGGCCGGGTGTATTTCACCTTTTCCAAGTTCGAAGAAAGCGCGAAAATCTGGACCGCGCTCTATGCAAAAGCCCCCGTGCCCGCTCTCGCCGACCGGATCGCCGTGGCCGAGATCCGCTCGGGCGAGGTCGAACGGGCCAGGACGCTCCTCAAGGAATGCCGCGCCGGAAAGACCCTTGACGCGCGCGGCTACGGGATACTCATCCAGCTCCTCGCGCTGGAAGACGCCTATGCCGAGGCCGAGGCGCTCTTCCAGGACGCGCAGGCGACCGGCCGCATGGACCGGGAGCTTGCCCTGCGCCACGGGATGCTTCTCCTTGCGCTCGGAAAGGCGCCGGAGGCGATCCGGGTCTTCGAGGGATTGAAAGCGCCCCCTGCCGGGACTCTCCCCGAAGGCGTAGAGCCCCCGGAGGACCTCAACCAAGAGCCTGAATCGTGGGAAGGGATTCTCTCCCGCACGGGACCGGACGCCGTCAGCCACATCGCGCGCGTGTACCTGGCCCACCTCTATACCGCCCGGGCGAAGAGTCCCGGGGGAGACCGGAACGCATGGGCCCGGGAGCTCGACGAGCTCGAACGCCTGGCCAAGGGGGAATCGCGCCTCCTGGCGGGCGAGCGGAAGTTTTACCGGGCACTACGCTCTCCACTCCGGGAGCTGGAGGCGCGCGCGGCCGCCCTGGAAGAGGCGAGGACCCTCACCCAGGGCCATCCCATTATGGTGCTGCACCTTGCCCGGGCCCGCGCGGAACAGGGCCGGTACGGCGAGGCGGCGCGTCTCTACCAGGAGTTGCAGGCCACCGATGCCGTCCTGGCGCGCTCGCCCCTCGCGATCGGCGAGATGGCCGACGCCCTGGCGCGGGGCGGGCGCCTGCAGGATGCCCTCCAGGAGCTCGCGCGGCTGCACGGGCGGAACGTTTGCAGCAAAGCGACGCTCGCGCTCCAGCGCGATCTCCTGTTCCGGGCCAAGATGCCCGGTCAGAGCCTGGAGGTCCAGGCCTTTCTTGCCAAGAGCTTTCCGGACGATTCGGAACTCGAGTGGCGCGGCGGGCTTTTGGCCCTGGCCGCCGGAGCGTTCGGGGAGGCCGAGCGGATCTTCGACGGCCTCCTGGCCGCGCACCCCGAGAGCAAGGACGCGGAAGTCGCGCGGATCTCCGTGTTCCTCGCCCGGGGCGAATACGAGCGGGCGCTGCGGGAATGCGCCCAAAGCCGCGCCGCACCGGGGCCGCTCGCGGCGCTCCGCGCCCGGGCCTCCTTGGGGCTTGGTCGGCTCTCCGAGGCCGCGGTCGCGTATCAGACGGCTTTTGAAGCGCTTCCGACGCCGCGCCTCGCGCTCGAATATGCCGATCTCCTCGCGCGCACCGGGAAACCCGGTGAAGCCGAAATACTCTACAAAAAAGTCCTCGCCGACGCCCCCCGGGACCCGGCGGCGCACCTGGGCCTGGCCCTCCTCGCCCTTCAGGACGGGCGGTGGGAAGCGGCCCGGGCCCACGGCCGGGCCGTGCTCGATGCGGGCGATAGCACGCCCTGGGCCGAGCGGATCCTGGCCCTCATCGATTTTCACGAGGGGCGCTTGAGCAGCGCGCTCGGCCGCTCCAACGCCCTCCTCGGCCGGGATCCGAACGATCTCGACGGCCTCGCCCTTCTCGGCATGATCCATCTCCGGGAGGGGCGTTTCGATGAGGCCGAGGCCGCGCTTCTCAGGGTCTACCGGGCCCGGCCGAGCGATCCGGAGATTCCACGCCTCCTCCTGGCAAGCGAGGCGCAGGCCGGGCACTACGACGCGGCGCTCTCCCGGCTCGAGGGGCTCCTCCAGGCGAAGCCGGACGATCTGTCCCTGCGCCGGGCGCGCATTGAGATCCTGGCGCGGGCGGGGCGCCTCGCCGAGGCCCAGGCAGGGCTTGGGGAGATCCAAGACAGGATCGCGCCCGCGGAATACCTCCTCGCCTCCGCCCGCGCCCTCGAGCTCGGCGGCCGCGTGGAAGAGGCCCTGGCTCTGCTCGGCCAACACCCGGAGATTCCGGAAGCGGTCGTGCGCCGGTCCTGGCTCCGCCTGCGCCGGGGCGAGGCCGAAGGGATTCTCGCCCCCCTAATGGGCCTGGCCATCCCCCCGGAGGCCTGGGCCGCGCTCGGGCGCGAGGCCGGGGCGAACAATCTCCACGCCGTGGCGCGAGACTGTTACAAAAAGGCGCTGGAGGACCGCCCGGACGACCCCCTCCTCCTCAACAACCTCGCCTGGGCCATGCTCCAGGCCGGCGCCTTTGACCCGGCGGAGCTCCTCGAGACGGCGCGCCGCGCGCATGACCTTCTCCCCTCACGGCCGGAGATCATCGACACCTATGCGAATGTGCTCCTTGTATCCGGCCGGTACGCGGAGGCCGTGTCTCTCCTCACGGGCGCGCGGCGGATCGTGGACCAGTCGCCGCGGCTCTTGTATTTCCTGGCCCTCGCGCAGGACAAGGCGGGCGACCGGGCCGCAGCGCTGGAGACTTACAAGGCCTGCCTCTCGGCGGAAGGCGCATCGGCGCGCGCGGGCCTCCCCGTGGGCGCGAAGATCGTCGAGGAACGGATCCGGGCATTGCAGCGAGAGACCCCATGACCCCGGTGGCCGATGAATCCCAAGCGCATCGAGCACCGGCCGCCCAGGCGCTTTCGGCCGCGGGCGCGGCCGCGGCCGCGGTGTTGCTCCTCAGCTATCTCGACCCGTTCCTCGCCCACCCGCTGCGGCTTATTTCCTCGGTCCTGGCCGAGGCACTGCTCCGGATCGCGCAGTTCCCGGTCCTTCGGGAGGGGACCCTCCTCAAGACAGGGGAATTCGTCTACGACGTGGTCCCGGCCTGCAGCGGATCGAACACCCTGCGGGTTTTGCTTGGCCTGGGCATCTTCCGGTGCGGCATGGACGGGCGTCTGTCGCTTCTCCGGAAGGGCCTCTGCGCGCTCTGCGCGGTCCCGATCGCGCTCCTGGCGAATGGCGCGCGCGTGGCCTCTCTCGTGGCGGCGAGCGACCTCTTGGCCGAGCCGGTCGAGGAGGGGCTCCTCCACACCCTCATCGGCCTGGCGGGCTTTGCCCTGGCCATGCTCGGCTTCCTCGCGGCGGCCGAGGCCATGGCCCGCAGGTCCACACCGGCGCGCCCGGGCGACATCTGGAAATGGATCGCGCTCGGAGCGATCCTCGCCCTCCTCTTCGCCCCGTTTCTTGCCCGTTGCGCCGAAACCTGGCAGGGACGGGCCTTTGACCGGTTCGACCGGTTCGGGTTTCTCTTTCTTCTCGCGGCGCTCATCGCGGCGCTCCTGCGCGCGCGCGCGTTTTCGAGCGACCGGGGGGACGAGACCGGGAGCCTCGCGGCCTTCGGCGTTGCCATGGCGCTCGCGGGGGTCGGGGCGCTCGTGGATGTCCGGTTTCTCCTCGGCCTTTCCCTTCTCCTCGCGCTCTTTTCCCTTGCCCTGCTCTGGAAGGGGAGGCGCTACGCTCTGGCCGCGGCGCCGCTTCTCGTGCTCGCCTACCTCGGGTTTCCGGGCGTTTCCCTCCAACTCAACACCCTGACCTCCCGGGGGCTGGGCCTGGCGAGCCTGGAGCACGGCCTCCTCATCCGCGCGCTCGCCGCCCTAATGTTGCTGGGAGCGAGCGGCCTCGTCCGCCCAACGCCCGGAGCGGCCCCCGCGCCCGCGAGGCGCGGGAAGCGCGCGAGCGCCTTTCTCGTTCTCACAGCCTCCGCCGCGGCGGTGCAGGCCTTCCTCGGCGGGGCCGCATCCGGCGTGCCCATGAGGGCCGAGCTCGATCTTCCGTGGATACTGGGTACCTGGGAAGGGTTCGAATCGCCGGTGCCCGCGCCCATCCGGGCCTATTACGAGGGCGGGCAGATCTGGATGCGTTCCTATCGCCGGGGCGGGCAGGCGGTCGAGGTCCTGATCACGGCCTCCGGCGGGAACCGCCGACTACTCCATCCGCCGGAGTATTGCCTGACGGGCGAAGGGTGGCGCGTGGCGCAAAGCCGGGCGGCCGTGCGCCCCGTCGGCGGGGTGCCGGTGCGCCTTACGCGAATCCGGATGGAGCGGGGCGAGCGGACCATGCGCGGGGCTTTTTGGTTTTCGGATGGAGAATTGACCTTTCCCGATTATTTTAGTATGCTCATGTCGGAGATGCGCCGCCGCCTGGCGGGGCGCAGGACGAACTGGCTCAGTTACCGGATCCTGACGGACGAGGCCGAGGAAGTCTTGGACGATTTTCTCGCTTCGTTCCGCGGCGAGGCGGCAACGGTCGAGGCAGGGATGCCACGGGGGAAACGGCCATGAGGCGTTGCGCGCACGGCGGGTGGATCGTTTTCTTTTTATGCACGGTCGCCGCCCTGGCAGGCGAGACGGCGGACCCGAGGCTGCTTCCCCCCGGCGCCCGGGAGGGGGAGCCCGTTCACGGCTCCTACGTACCGATCCCCGTTCCGGTCCCGCGCGCGTCCCTGGCCGGCGCGGAAGAGACGCCCGCCGCCGCCGACCTGCTGCGGCCGTCCCCGCCCCTCGGCTTCCAACTCGCCGAGGAGACGGAGATCTTTTATTGGAAGTGCCGGCACATCCGCGCCCAGAATCTCAAGGAGGTGGTGGAGAACTTCTTAAGCTACAACGGGACCGTCTCCTTCAGCAACGCATCGGACATCCTCATCGTCTCCGACGTCAAGGGCAACATCGAGCGGCTCAAGGAGATCGTCCGGACCGTGGACGTGCGCGTGCCCCAGGTCCTGGTCGAGGCGCAGATCGTGGAGCTCACCCTCGACGCCACCTTCGAAAAGGAGGCGAAGGTGAGCTTCGATCACCTCACGCCGGGGGAGAACGACTTCCTGCACAGCCTCGCCTCCGCCATCACCACGCCCGGCATGGACCTGAGCCTTGCGAAAAACGGCAGCCTCGCCGTGCAGTTCGTGCGGAACAAGAGCGAAGGCCGCAAGAACCTCCTCGGGTTGTACCTCCGCTACCTCGAGGAGCGCGGCAAGGCCAAGATCCTCTCCACCCCCAACCTGATCCTCAAGCGCGGCTTCCAGGGGAGCATCATCACCGGCCAGGAGATCCCCGTGATCCAGCAGACCTGGATCGGCGGCGGGGTCAACACCAACACCGAGTTCAAGAAGGTGGGCGTGAAGCTGGACGTCCTGCCCCTCCTCATCACCGAGGACACCGCGCACCTCATCGTGCAGCCCGAGGTCTCCAGCGTCACCGGCTTCACGAGCGGACCCGACGGG
>JAZDLH010000107.1:0-40776 GCA_043802275.1 Planctomycetota bacterium | reverse complement strand
CGTCGACCGCCCCGGCCAGCCCCTCGAGATCCTGCGCGACCTCGCGCAAAGTCGATTCGTCCCCCTCGGACTCGCCCAGGTGAAAGAGCTCCTCCAGGTCGCGGAGCGACCGGGCGGCCTCCAGGAGCGGCGTCGCCTTGGCCTTGAGGCGCTTCAGTTCCTCGATCCGGCCCTGCGCAGCCTCCGGGGCATTCCAGAAGCCCGGGGCCTCCATCTTCTTCTCGATCTCCCCGATGCGGACCTGGAGCGCCGGGAGGTCGAGCGCGGCCTCCAGGCCACCGAGCTTGCCCTTCAGCGCCGCGAATGCGGCCGGGAGTTCCGTGGTCTCGATCATTTCCATCCCTCGGGCCGGAGAGGCCTTCCGCGCTCAGCGCCGCACAAAAACCCGGTTGCCGCGTATGGCGAGGCGGCCCTCGCCGTAGAGGCGGACGGCCTCGGGGTAGGCGAGGCACTCCTCCCGGAAGACGCGCGCGGCGAGCGTCTCGGGCGTATCCGCGTCCAGTACCGGGCAGGTGCGCTGCACGATGATGGGCCCCGCGTCGTACTCGTTCGCCACGAAATGCACGGTGCAGCCGGAAACCTTGACGCCCGAGGCGAGCACCGCCTCGTGCACCTTCTCTCCCCAGAGGCCCTGCCCTCCGAAGGAGGGAAGAAGCGCCGGGTGGATGTTCATCGCCCTGCCCTCGAGCGCCGCGGGCAGGCGATACAGGCAGAGGTATCCCGCAAAGAGCGCGAGGTCGGGCTTGCGCGGGAGGATGACGCGGTCCAGGGCCGCGCTCATGGCCGCCCAGTCGGGCCGGCCGTCCTTGCGGAAGTCGCGCGAGGCGACCACCGTCGTCTCGATCCCCCGCTCCCGGCAGCGCCCAATCCCCTCGGCGTCGGCGCGGCTCGCAATCACGAGGTCGATGCGCGCCGCGAGCTCCCCCCGCTCGATCGCGTCCAGAAGGTTCAAGACCGTCCGGCCGCCGCCGGAGATGAGCGCGATGACCTTGAGCGAACGAGCCATGCGGAATCCCTTTTCCCCCATGACCTATGGACCCATTCCCGAAAAGAGGATTGTAGCAAAGAAAACGCTCTCCGGCAAGGGCGGGAAGGAGAAGATACTGTCAAGATCTCTGTGCAAACGGGAGATGGGGGCGGGTGGGGGCGTACCCCGCCGCCTGGAAGGCGCCCCCGGCGCGCCGGAGCAGGGAATTGCTCCGATTTTGCAATAGCTTTTAAAAAAGCCCCACGGTGTTGCCCTTTTCGTCGATGTCGACCGCGAGGTACGCCGGCCGGCTCCCGAGGCCGGGCATGGTCTTCATGGCGCCGGCGAGGACGTAGATGAATCCCGCGCCCGCCGAGACCTTGACCTCGCGCACCGGGAAGACGTACCCCTCGGGCGCCCCCTTCACGGCCGGGTCATGGGTGAGGGAGAGGTGGGTCTTGGCCATGCAGATCGGAAGCCTTCCAAAGCCGCGCTCCTCGAGCAGGGCGAGCTCCCGCTCCGCCTCGGGCGTGTAGGAGACCTCGCACGCGCCGTACATCTTCGTGGCGATGGTCTTGATCTTCTCTTGGAGGGATTTCGTGAGGGGATAAAGATATCGGAACTTCGTAGGCGCCTCGGCCGCGGCCCGGATGGCCTCCGCGAGCTTCTTGCCGCCTTTTCCGCCCCGGGCCCAGACCTCGCTCACCTGGGCGTCCATGGCGCCGGCGGCGAGGGCCTTCCTGCATACAAACGCGAGCTCGTCGGGCGTATCGGTGGGGAAGCGGTTCACCGCCACCACGACCGGCAGGCCGTGGAGGTTGACGTTGCGGACATGCCGCTCGAGGTTGCAGACGCCCGCCTCGACGGCCTCGAGGTCTTCGCTCACGATCTTCTCCGGGAGGGGCTTCCCCGGCACGATGCGGAAGCGGCCGGAATGCATCTTGAGCGCGCGGACCGTGCAGACGAGCACCACCGCGTCGGGCGCAAGGCCGCTCGTCCGGCACTTGATGTTGGCGAACTTCTCGAAGCCGATGTCCGCCCCGAAGCCGGACTCCGTGACCACGTAGTCCGCGAGCCGGAGCGCGATTTCGTCCGCGAGGATGGAGGAGTTCCCGTGGGCGATGTTGGCGAAGGGCCCGGCATGCACGAACGCGGCCGTGCCCTCCAGGGTCTGCATGAGGGTGGGCTTGATCGCCTCCTTCATGAGGACCGTCATGGCGCCGGCCACGCCGAGGTCCTCGGCCGTGAGGGACCGTCCCTGCCGGTCCGAGCCGAAGATCACCCGCCCGATGCGCCTGCGCATGTCGCGGAGGTCCCGGGTAAGGCCGAGGATGGCCATGAGCTCGCTCGCCACCGCGATGTCAAAGCCGGTGCGGCGCGGAACGCCGTTGTCGTTCTTCTCCGCTCCCGGCGTGGGAAGGCCGATCTCGATCTCGCGGAGCGCCCGGTCGTTCAAATCCACCACGCGGCGCCACAAGATGCTCCGCGGATCGATGTGGAGAGGCCTAAGACCCGAGCTCTTCTCGAACCCCTCGGGCCCGTACTGCTCCTCCATGAGCATGCGCGTGTCGAGCGCGGCCGCCAGAAGGTTGTGCGCGGCGCTCACGGCGTGGATGTCGCCGGTGAGGTGGAGATTGAAATCCTCCATGGGCACGACCTGGCTGTAGCCCCCGCCGGCCGCGCCGCCCTTGATCCCGAAGACCGGGCCCATGGAGGGCTGGCGAATGCAGGTGAAGACCTTCTTCCCCGTGGCGGCGAGACCGAGAGAGCTCCCGATCGTGGTGACGGTCTTCCCTTCGCCCAGGGGGGTGGGCGTGATGGCGGTAACGTCTATATATTTGCCGAGCTTGCGGTCTTTCAGCCGCTCAAGGATGTCGAGATGCACCTTGGCCTTGTACCGGCCGTACAGGTCGAGCTCCTTTTCACGAATGCCGTATTTTTTGGCGATGGCGAGGATGGGTTTGAGTCGCGCGGCCTGCGCGATCTCAAGATCGGACTTCATGCGGCTGCCTCCCATTTCCTTTGAATCGGATACTTGAAGGCGCCGTTCGTGAACGGCGCCAAGAAGTTAACTGCCAATCATTACATGGGACAGGGATGAACCGCAAGTGAAAATTCCCGGCACGGCATGATTTCCGGAATATATCGTTAAATGTTTCACGTATTAAGGGGCCTTAGCCGCGATTTTTCTTTAACTGCTTGAATATCTTGGCCTTAGACGGCTTTCGTATGATTCCGTGCTCCGTGATGATCGCGGTGATGAGCCGGGCGGGCGTCACGTCGAACGCGGGGTTGTATGCGGTCACGCCCCGGGGCGCGATACGCCTGCCGAAAGGCGCGGTCACCTCCTCGGGCGCGCGCTCCTCGATGGGAATGGCCTGTCCGTTGGGAAGAGAAAGGTCGAAGGTGCTCTCGGGCGCCGCGATGTAAAAGGGAATTTTATGGGCTTTTGCGAGCACGGCGAGTCCGTAGGTCCCGATCTTGTTCGCGGCGTCGCCGTTCGAGGCGACGCGGTCGGCGCCGGTGATCACAAGGTCCACCTTGCCCGCCTGCATGAGCTGCGCGGCCATGTTGTCGCAGATGAGCGTGACCGGGATGCCCGCGCGCATGAGCTCCCAGGTCGTGAGGCGCGCGCCCTGAAGGAGCGGCCGCGTCTCGTCCGCGTACACGCGGATCGCCTTGCCGGCTTCCTCGGCCGCGAAGAGCACGGCGAGCGCCGTGCCGTGCTCGGCCGTGGCGAGAGCGCCCGCGTTGCAATGGGTCAGGACCGCGGCCCCGCGCCGGATGAGCGGGGCGCCGTTTCGCCCGATCCTTCGGCAGGCGCGGCAATCCTCCGCGAGAATGGCCTGCGCCTCCCGCAACAGGGCCCGCCGGATATTTGGGAGGGACTCGGCCCGGTGCGCCTCGGCGCACGCCATCATGCGATCGAGCGCCCAGAAGAGGTTCACGGCCGTGGGCCGTGCCGTGGCGAGCCTTCTCGCGACGCGAAGAAGCGCCCGCCGGAAGGCGGGCCAGGTTTTGGCGCGCGAGCGCCGGACGCCCAGCACCACGCCAAAGGCCCCGGCGATGCCGATCGCGGGCGCGCCCCGGATCGTGAGGCGCCGGATCGCGCTCCACATCGCGCCGGCCGTGCGAAGGGTCACGACGCGGAGCTCGTTCGGGAGGCGCGTCTGGTCGATCGCGCGCACCGCGCCGTCCCGCCAGGCGATGGTGGGGATTTTTTTCTTCATCGCTCGCACCGCGCACGCCGGCGGATGTGCCGTAAAAGGGAAATCGTCACGGTCGCCGGCCGGAGAGCTTTTGCCGGAGCTTCCTGTCCTTCCTCGCGACCGCGAGGGCCATGTCTTTTTTATGGGCGCGGAGCCGCCGGGCGAGGGCGGGGTCGCTCCGCGCGAGAATTTGGATCGCCAGGAGCGCCGCGTTCGCGCCGCCATTGATGGCCACGGTCGCCACGGGCACGCCGGGCGGCATCTGGAGCGTGGAGAGGAACGCGTCCGCGCCCCCGAGGGGCCCGGCCGCGAGCGGCACGCCGATCACCGGCAGGATCGTCCGGCTCGCCACGGCCCCGCGAGGTGGGCCGCGAGCCCGGCCGCGCAGATGAGCACCCGGTAGCCCCTCTTCTCCGCGGCCGCGGAAAAGGCCTGCGCCGCTCCGGGCGTGCGGTGGGCGCTCAAGACCCGCGCGGCAAAGGGCACGTCGAATGCGCGGAGGAGGTCAAAGGCGTCCGAGAGCTTCTCCCGGTCCGAACCGCTTCCCATGAGCACGGCCACGCGTGCGGGCTTAGGCATCGCTTCCCTCCTTTCGCCCCTCAAGAAGCTTCCGCGCGAGCGCTTCGGCCAGGGCCCGGACCTCGGGGAAGGGCCGGTTCTCGCTCCACGCAACGGCCTTGCAGTCCTCGTACTCCGCGTGGACGGCCACCACCGCGCCCTTTCGGCAGCCGATCTTCACGCGCACGGGGCGGTTTTCGACCCGGACAATGACGATCTCCCGCGCGAGGATCTCGCGCTCGACCTCGCGCACGCGCACGCCAAAGGTGCTCGTCTCGCGGAAGAGCGCGCCGAGGACCGCCTCGCGGAACTCGGGCCGGCAGAGGACGGTCAGCGCAAGGCCGGGCCGGCCCTTCTTCATGATGAGAGGCGCGGCCGAGGCGTCGAGCGCCCCGGCGCTTAGCAGGCTCTCCAGCGCATGCGCCGCCGATTCGCCGGTCATGTCGTCCACGTGGGCGGCGAGTTCCAAGACCATGTCCCGCTCGGCGCCCGACTCCGCCCGGGTCCCGAGGAGGAGGCGCAGGGTGTTGCTCCGGCCGGGGAGCTCGCGCCGGCCCGCGCCGTAGCCCACGCGCTCCAGGCGCAGGGGAGGCATGGGGCCATAGGACTGGGCGAGGCTCGTGACGAGCGCCGCGCCCGTGGGCGTGCAGAGCTCCGCGCCCGTATCCTCCTGGCGCACGGGCGCGCCCACGAGCAGGGCCAGGGTGGCGGGAGCGGGGAGGGGCAGCCTTCCGTGGGCAGAGTCCACGAAGCCCGTGCCCACCGTGACGGCCGAGGCGCTCACGCTCTCCACGCCGAGAGATTCGACCGCCGCGAAGGTGCCCACCACGTCCACGATCGTGTCCGCGCCCGAGAGCTCATGGAAGTGCACCGCCTCGGGATCCCGGCCGTGGATGGCCCCCTCGGCCCGGGCGAGGCGGCGGAAGACGGCCTCCGAGCGTTCCCGCACCGCCGGGGAGAGCGCGCCCTTCTCCAGCAGCGCAAGGATATCCGAAAGTGTCCGCGCCGGCCCGGCGGCATGGGGGTGCGCCCCCTTCGCTTCGCGCTCGGCGCCGTGGTGCTGCGGTCCCTTGTCGTGGGGATGTTCATGGCGTGCAGGACGCTCAGGAAGCGGCTCCCCTTCCCCGGTATCTTCCCGGATGAGGAGCTGGGTGGCGGCAAGCCCGCCGCGCTGCACGCGCCGGACCTCGAGTAGGGAGTCGCCGAGCCTTAGCGAACGAAGCATCTCCCGCACGGCCTCGACGGGCGCCCCGAGATCGAGGAGCGCTCCGAGCATCACGTCGCCCGAGACCCCGCTGGGCATGTCGATGTGCAGATGTTTCATGCGATCTTTCCCCCCGGGGAACCCGCTCCTTTCGCGTCCTCCGGCAAGGCGAGGGAGCCGGCAAAAAAACGGGGACAGGCAAGAGCTCCTGCCCCCGACCGGTCAACCGATGCGCCGCCCCGCGGAGGCTCATTCCTCGACATATCCCACGCGCATTTTCTGAAGCTCGGCGAGCCGGGCGCTCAAGGGCGCCTTCTCCACGGACAGGGCCCAGGCGGCGGCCTCCTGCATGGCGCGGTCCGGATCGTTCTGAAGAACGTCGACCTTGAAATCCCGGTAGAGCCCGTCCGCGTCGATCGCGCCGATCGCCCGGAGAGCGGCCTCGCGCAGCGCGATGGAGCTTTTCTCCTCCACGACGATCTGGAGGACGTTCAGCCCCTGCGGCACGCGAAGGTGGCCGAAAATTTGGGCGACCGCGATTCGGAGCGGATCGTCCGCCGCCTCGGTCCGCGTGCGTAGGATCTCCTTGAGCGCCACGATCTGGTCGTCGGTCAGGTTCCCCCGGACGGCGTTCGCGTCCAGGTGCGAGGCGCCCTTGGCCGAATGAAGGGCCATGGCTTCGGCTGCCTGGCGGACGTAGTTCTTGTTGGAGAGGGGATTCACCTTCTGCATGGCGCGGATCTCGGCCAGCCACTGGTCGGCGGTCGCCTCTTTTTCGATGAGGCGAACGCGGCCGGGGTCCTTGAGCATCTCGGAAAACCGCTGCCGGACGCGCGCGCTCGATACGTTGGTCACTAAAATCCCGATGGGGATCGGCCGCGTCACGCCGCTTGCCTGGAGGTCGAGCACCGTGCGCATGGCATCGTAGCCGGAGAGCTCGTCGTCCAGGAAGATGTTCACGTACGTGCTAACGAGCCCCGCGGCGCCGGTGCGGGTGAGGTCCTCGCTCAAGGTGACTTCGCTCGGATTCAGGATCTGCCGCTGGGCCTCCTCCTGCAACAGCTGCTTGATCCGCGCCCGGGTTTGGTTGTCGGGATGGGTGAGGATCGCCACGGTCGATTTACCCGGCGTTTCCTGCATTTGCATGACGTGCAGCCGCACGTAGAGGCTGCGCGCCGCGTCGTCGATCGTGGGGTTGGGGAACTTCTCGACCTGGAAGCGCTCGGCCGGAAATTGACGTATGAGCTCATCCTCCCGCTCCGGGCTCGTGATGATCACGAGGGGAAGAGGGGTGTATTCCACCAGCTGCATGAGATCGAGCCGCGCCTGGATGTAGGCGAATTCGGCGAGATCCCCGTCGATCAGGATCGCATCCTTCGGGGGAAAGCCCATGGCCTGCTCCACGCCCTCGCGACCCGAGGGGGCGGTGAGGGGCTGCACCCCCTTCTCCGAAAGGACCTTGTCCATGCGGTCGCGCAGCTTGGGGTCGTGGCTGATGACGAGGAGCATGGGCGCCACAACCTCCTTGGAACCCTCCACGAGAAGGGGCAGAAGCAGGGCGTAATCCTTGGCCGAGGGCGGATAGCCGATCCGGACAAGGCAGTTCGCCGCGGCTACGCGGATACGCTTGTCCGGGAAGCGCAAGGCCATTTCCAGAGGATGGGGAAGGGGGACAACCGAGCCGTTTTTCCCGGCCTGCGGTGCCCCGGCGGGGCGCCAACCCTGGATCGAATCCCATTGCGCGCCCTTCTCAAGGGCCCCGATCGCCCCCACGGCCGCCTCCGCCTTGCCGTCGGAAAGGGCCTTGTAGAGGACGCTCATCGCGAGATCCGGGCCCACCATCTCGGCAATGCAATCGTTTTTCAAGGTGTGTTGCATCCATTTCTGGGCCCGTTGCAGGGCCGTGGCCGCATCGGGGCGCGTGACCTCCGTAAAGGCCAGCATCTGGCTGAGAAGAGAGGTGTCCGCCTTCTCCACGTAATAAAGGCTCGAGAGGAGCACGGGAAACCGGACATCCTCCGGGGCGAGCGCGATGCCCTGCAGAATGGCCTTCTCCGAGAGAACATAGGCCAGGGCGAAGGACGAGATCTTCCGGTACTGCAGCGCCTGGGCTTCCTGGTTCCAGAGCCACAGGGTCTCGTTCAGAAGATTGATCTCCTCGGTTACGTCCGGGCCGCTCAAGTAATAGCGGTTGGCCTCGGAATAGCAATAATCCGCCGCGCCGACCAGAGCGCCGGGCTCTTGATTGGTGACCAGCTTCAATCCCTGGCCCGCCCACTGGATGACCGCGACCTCCTCCTCCTTGTTCTCATACAACCGTTTCAGGGGAGCGAGGAGGCGTGGACTGACCGGTCGAATGCCAAGAAGCGCCTGGATGATGCCCTGCTTTTGCAGACCGTCATCGGAGTAAAGCGCCTCGCACAAGGGCGCCACCACCTCGGGCCCCATGGCCGAAAGGATGTAACTCGCATTGACACGGGCGTTTTGGGAAACGCGGGCCCTGAGATAATTGACGAGCTCCGGAACGGCGTACTGCCCGATCGCGGCCACGTCCCGGATCTTGGCCGTGTTTCCCTGAACCGCGACTCGTACGGTCTGGCGGATATACTCGGGATCGAGAAGCTTTTGCTGCTCTTGGATGCGCGCTCGGCGAAGGATCTCCGCCGGCGCCTTGCCGAGGTCGTCGGAGCCCCGGACATAGGTCGCCATCTTGGCCAGGATGGCTTCCCCCACGATCTGCCGGAGGCGAAAGGCCTCTTCGTTCGTCGGATCCAAGCCGAGAAGCGCGTCCAGCTTGGCTCGCGCGGCATCGATCTCGCCGATCTCGAAGCGATCGATCCCCTCTTGCAACAGGGGCTCCAGCGCGCTTTCCCGATTCGGCCCTTCCTGAGCAAAAACCCATCCAAGCCCAAAGCCAAGGACGCACATCCCAACCAATATCATTCGAAAAGGCGATCTTCCCAACATGGCGCTCTCCTTCCGGGAGGAACAAGGTCGCTAAGATATTCAAACGGCTATCGGCACAATATTTTATAATAACCGCTTTATGGGACAAGTCAAGTTTTTTGGCATGGGCGCGGAATCATTTATTCGGGTTTAAGTGCAGGTAAAATAAACAATACCTGCCTCAGACCTCCGCCCTGATTGTATACGATTCCCTTATTAAAACACCGCTCTTTTTGCAATCCTTTTTTGCTTGTCCCACGAAATTCCTCCGGTTTTCCCCGGTTGCCTTTTCCCCTTGCATTCCATGAGTGCAGGTCGTACGATCCCTGCTGCGAGGGCGCGCTTCAGGCCATGAGCGGCAAGATCGCGCTAACTCTTTGCATAGAGAACTTTTCTATCTTATTGCTGTTAAATAAGTTATGGTGTTGTCCGCAATTTCCGGCCGCTACAAAGCTGGGTGAAAATGCCGAGCGAATCTTTTACAACTTCAAGCCGTCCAAGGCCGTTAATTGACTTGGGCTTCTTTTCCTGGCTGGGGCTTGCGCTCCTTGTGATTCTCGTTATTCCCTGGCGCGTTTCCTGCTGGGAGCAATTGCCCCAGTATGGGAATGCACAGCGTTCGGAAGGCGTGTTTTTTACCGAGTCCGCCCTCCAGTATCGCTACGCCAAGATGATCGCCCAGGGCATCGCTCTGCCGGAACAAGATTTTTGGGCGCAATATCCGGAAGGATTTTCCCCTTACAAGGACCTTGCGCTCGGCAAGGAATACGTGGAAGGACTTCCCTACCGCTGGTTCGGCCTTTCCATGCCTTTTTATCGCTACATTCCCTGGGCCGTGGCCGTCGCGTCGGCGCTGGGAATCTTGGGCTGTTTTTTCGCGGCGCTCTTGCTCTGGCGCGCGCCGCTTCCAGCGCTCGTATCCGCCGCCCTGTACGCGGTGAGCCTCCCCGCCTTCCGGCGGACGATCGGCAATTATTCCGACGAGCATTTCAGTCTCCCCTTCCTCCTCGTCGGCTTGCCGTTTCTGGCCATGGCCGCAACCGAGCTCGAGGAGAATCCCCGTCGCCTCAAGGGGCGGCTTCTCGCCAACGCCGCGGGCGCCGCCTGGGCCGTTGCGCTCTGCACGTGGCACTTTTCGCGCTTCGCCTTCCTGATCGCGCTCGGCTGGTTGTTCCTTTCCTACCTCGTCCGCCCCGATCGGCGCGGCCCGGGCCGCGCCCTGATCCCGCTTCTTGCCTGGTGCGGTCTCGCGGCGCTTTGGCATCCCATGCTCCACGCGAGGAATTTTCTCTTTTCCGGCCCCATGCTTCTCGGCTTCGGCCTCCTTGCGTGCGGCCTTCTCCCGCAAAGAATTCCATTAATTGCGAAGCGGGCGGCCGCGATTGCGCTCCCGGTCCTCCTTCTTCTCTTCTCCAGGGCGCTCCCGGGAGGCGGCGAGGAGTACAGCCACGTGACCGGCCTGCTCCTGGCAAAGCTCTGCCATCCCCTGGGGAGACCTCCGGACCCCTCGGTGCTTTCCTTTGAGGCGCGCTCCTTGTGGCAGGCGGCCTTTGTCAGCCCTTCCCTCCACCAGTTCCTTTATAATTTTTTCCCGGTTCTGCCCGTGGCGGCCGCAGGCTTTGCGTGCCTGGCTTGGCGGAGATGCAAAGCCCGTCCCGATGGGAACGCGGAATCCATCCCGCGCACGGGGTGGCTCGTCTATGCCACGCTCGCGTACGGGGCGAATTACCTTCTCGCCTTCCGGATCGAGATGTTCTTAAGCTTTTACCTCGCGCTCTGGGTCGGAGGGCTGGCCTACTGGGGCCTCCGGAAAAAGCGACGGGCCCGGCGATGGGCTGTGATCGCGGTGCTCGCGCCGCTCTTTCTCCTGGAGGGGTACAAGGCTTTTCATTGCCGCCTTCCCCTGTCGGACCGGTATTACCGGGCCCTCTCGCGGATCGTCGAGCCGAGGGAAATCTCGCATATCCCCTCGTTCGATCTGGAGTGGGGGCGAGCTCTTCGGTGGATAGAACGGGAAACCGGGGAAAGCGATGCCGTCGTGGGGCAGTTCAAGTTCCTGCCCTCGGTACTCCTCGAAACCGGAAGGCCGATCTTGATCCACCCCAAATATGAGACGACCGGGATCCGCAAGAAGCTCGATGCGTTTTACGATTCCTACTTCGGAGAGGAGGAGTCTTTTTACGCGTTTTGCAGCAACTACAAGGCTCGTATCGTACTTGTGGATTTGGAGCTTGCGCTCGAACGGGGCCCTAATTCCCCGCTCTACATGGCCGGAAAGAGTCGTCTTGCACCCGCCATGACGGCCTGCAAGATGCATTTTAATCCCGGTTCGCTCAAGCACTTCGAGGTCGCATACCAGAACTCGCGCTTCCGCATCTTCCGGGCGCTTTCCCCGGACGAGACGCCGTCAAAGAATCCCTGGCCGGTCCAGTCCGCCTTCGATCCGGCCTTCTTCGGGGCCGAGGCCGGCGAAATTCCCCCAGACGAGGCCGTCCGGAAGGGCCTTCAGCGCATCGTCTTTTCCGAAGGCTTTCTGCGGGAGGGCTTAAGCCTCTATCGGAACAGGGACCGGCCCGCCGCGGCCAAGAAGCTCGCTCAGGCGCTCTCTCTCCATGCGGGGCTTCCCCAGGCAAGGCCCCTGCTCGCCCAGATTCTGCGGCGGCGAGGCGAGCTCGACGCGGCGCTCGACATGGCCAGGGACGGCGCGCAATACGAGCCGGACATGCCCGAGGCCTGGTATGCCCTCGGCCTTGCCTGCTATGCAAAGGGCCGGTATCCGGAGGCGAAGGAAGCGCTCGACCGTGCCTTGCGGCTCGATCCGGGAAAGCTGGAAAATTCCATCCGCGCCGCGCTGGAAGCCATGGAAGGCAGCGGGAAGAAGCCGCCCGGAAGGGAATAGCGCGGCGAACAGGCCGTTCCTCTTCCCTTCCCCGTCGGCACCGGGAGGGAAGCGCCCGTTTCCTTTCCCCTTTCGGGCATCGGTCGGCCGGACTTGCTATCTTTCGGGCAATGGATAAGATAGAGGGAAACATCGCGGCGCCATGGGGAAAACCCTAAACTCCCGGGGGCGCGGCCAAGCGGGGCGGTATTTTCAGGCGGGGCGGGAAGAGCCATGAATCGATTGCTTGCCTTTTTCCTGGGCGTCGGCCGGCGCTTTTTTCATGTCTCGCCGCAGGGGCTCCTGGTGCAATGGTTCGGCGCGCTGATCCTGGCGGGGACGCTCCTTCTCATGCTTCCGTGGTCGCACGCCTCCGGCCGGGTGGGATGGCTCGATGCCTTCTTTACCGCCACCTCGGCCGCGTGCGTGACCGGCCTTGTGGTGAAGAACACGGGCGGCGACTTCACCCCTTTCGGCCAGTGCGTGATCCTGCTCCTTATCCAGATGGGAGGACTGGGCATCATGACCTTCGCGGCCCTGGCCTTTCGCATGGTCCGCTCGCGGTTTTCCCTCGCCTCGCAGCTCGCCCTCGAGGAGTCCTTTGTCCAGCGCGGTCTTGCCGCGGAGTTCCGCCGGGGGTTTTGGCAAATGATCCGCCTCGTGGCGGTAATCGAGGCGCTGGGCGCGGCCGCGCTCTTCGCCGCTCTTCTCCCCGGCCGCGGGGCGATCCACGCCCTGTTTTCCTCCTGTTTTCACAGCGTCTCGGCCTTTTGTAACGCGGGGTTTTCCCTGTACTCGGACAACCTGGCCGGCCTGCGGGAGAATGGCCCGGCCCTTGGGGTCGTCATGCTTCTCATCGTGCTGGGCGGACTCGGCCATCCCGTGCTCCTGGAACTCTACCAGGCGCTGCCGGCGGGCCTCACTCGGAGGCGACACTTCGCCAAGCCCCGCAGGTTTTCGCTTCACGCGCGGGTGGTCCTCCTGGTCACCGGGCTTCTCATCGCCGCGGGAGCGCTGGGGCTCTTCTTCTTCGGGCTCCCGCCCGAGGCCGGCGGAGGGGGGCAAGCCCTGGAAAGCTCGCTCTTTCTGTCCATCTCCTCGCGCACCGCCGGGTTCAACACGATTTCCACCGGGGCCCTGCCGGTTCCCTCGATCCTTCTCTTGATCTTTCTCATGTTCGTCGGCGGGTCGCCCGGCTCCTGCGCGGGCGGGGTGAAGACGACCACCTGGGCGGTGTGGCTGGCGCACCTGCGCGCGGGGCTCAAGGGCGAAAAGGAGGTGAGGCTCCTCGGCCGGTCGCTGCCGGACGACCTCACCGCCCGCGCGGGGAATGTGGTGAGCCTGGGGCTGTTGTGGAACGCGGCGGGGGTCCTCCTCCTCGCCCTGACCGAGCACCCGGCGGTCTCCCTGCGGGACCTCTTCTTCGAGCAGATCTCCGCCTTTGGAACGGTGGGGCTTTCCACGGGGCTCACGCCCCACCTCACCTCGTTCGGACGGCTGTGGATCATCTTCACGATGTTCATCGGCCGGATCGGGCCCCTGACCATGGTCTTCGCCTTCGTGGCGCAGCGCGCGGCCCGGATCCGGCATCCGGAAGGGAGGGTGATGATCGGATGAGCAAGAGGAAAAAGCGTTTTTGCGTGATCGGCCTCAGCCAATTCGGGCACGAGCTCGCGCTCGCGCTCGCCCGGGAGTGCGAGGTGCTCGCCCTCGACGCGAACCAGGCGCTCGTGGACGGGATCGCCGACTCCGTGCACCGAGCCTTCTGCCTCGACGCGCGGGACTTCCACAGCCTCGCCTCGGTGGTGAGCGAGGAGTTCAACGGCGCGGTCGTCTGCATGGGGCACAGCATGGAGGCGAGCATCCTGGCGGTCCTCCACCTCAAGAAGATCGGCGTGCGGCGGGTCCACGCCAAGGCGATGAACCGCGACCACGCCCAGATCCTGCAGGCCATCGGCGCGGACAACATCATCTTCCCCGAGCAGGAGACCGCGCAGCGCTTCGCCGTGCAGGTGGTGAACCCCAACCTCCTCGACTTCGTGCCCCTGACGGACGATTACTCCGTGGTGGAGGTCATGCCGCCGGAGGCCTTTTACGGCCATTCCCTCGCGGAGCTCGACCTTCGGCGGCGCTTCGCCGTCTTCGTGATCGCCGTCAAGGAGTACGTGCCCTCGCGCATGGTCTTCCTGCCCGGGCCGGAGTTCGTGGTGAAGCCGAGCGACACGCTCATCGTGATCGGGCAAAAAAAGGGGCTGGAGGCGCTCCAGCACGCCCCCGCCCCGGACTTCGCGAAGATCGAGGAGCCGCCCGCCGCGGCCTCCGAGGGCGCGGACGGCGCCTGAGGGCGCGCCGCGGCAAGGTTTCTTCAGGCGACGTATTCCCGGATGAAGAGGATGTTCTCGGGCGGGGTCTCGTAGGGAATGGCGCCCGTGCCGAGGAGGACGGGCCGCGCGCGGCGCGCGAGCGCGAGGACGGCGTCGACGGCGCGGGCGATCTCTTCCCTTGTGCCCCGGCTGTAGACGCGCGGGTCCAGGTTCACCCGCACCGCCACCTCGGGATGCGCCCGCATCGCCTCCACGAACGCCTCTTGGTCGGTCTCCGACGGACAAATGAGAAAGTTCGTGCCGGTCTCCAGCATGGCCGGGGTGATGGGCGCGGTGTCGCCGCCGATGATGCACGGCACGGCGTGTCCCACGATCCGCTCCACGGCCCGGAGGGCCCTTTTCAGGGGCGGGAGCTCCACGGCGCGGAACTGATCCGGCGAGAGGAGCGGCGGCGCGGCCGCGGACTCGAAGAAGGCGACGTCCAGCCCCGCCGCCTTCACGAAGCGCGCGAAGGCGACCTGCCCTTCGACCAACCGGAAGAGCCCCTCCCGCACCGCGTCGGGCGCGAGCGCGACCTCCGTGAGGAGCGCGTCGAGGCCCAGGAGGCTTGCCGCGATGGAAAAGGGCCCGCTCAGGGGCACGCGCACGTCCGTCCCGGGGGAGGCGCGCTTCATCCGCGCCGCGGCCTCCACGACCATGGGGATGCGCCCGCCCGCCGCGGGTTCGAGGGGCGTGAGGCGCAGGACGTCCGCAGCCTCCCGGCACGGGTGCTCGGTCACGGCGGGGATGCCGTTCCCATCGGGTCGTTCCACGCGGCAGCCGTAGGCCTCGGCCTCGAGATTGTAGATGTCGATCCCGACCACGACCGGCGCGTGGCGGTAGACCTCGTAGGCGGCCTGGTGCGCCGAAAAGAGAAGCTCCCCGTCGCGCGAGACCTCCCACGGGCTCCGGCCGACGAAGCGCGCGGCGTGCTCGTACACGGAAAGCGACAGCGGAATCTTCATGCGGCCTCTTCCCCTGTCTTCCCCGGCCGGTTCCGGCGGTTTTCAAACAACCGGCGACCGGCGGCTGGTTCCGCTTCCCAGGTCCTGCAGCGCCCCTTCGACCGACCGTCAGCAAAGCCGTATGCGCGCGACCCTTCCGCCCCCATGCGGCCGGATGCCTCCGCCCGGGAGTCGCTCCTCCAGGATCGCGCCTTTGGGTATTTTCACCGTTAGGGAGCGCCCGTCGAGCTCGAGACGGATCTCCCCGAGGGGCGTGGGAACGGTGGCGCACGCCCAGTCGAGGCCGGACGCTCCCGGCCTCACGCGGAAGCGCCTCCAGCCGGCCTCCAGGGGTTCAAGGCCCGTGAGCGCGCTCGAAAGAAGATACACCGGCCCCGCGGCCCAAGCGTGGCACAGGCTCCTGCCGAAGGGCCTCCCGTAGAAGGCGAGGTGCTCCGCTCCCTTTTGCGCCGGGTCGTAGGCCTCCCAGAAGGTGGTCGCGCCCTCGTCCAACATCCCGCCCCAATAGTTCCGGATCCCCTCCAGCATCGCGGGGACACGGCCGCACCGCGCGAGGGCCAAGAGCTCGAAGAATCGCATGTAGGGCGTTCCGACCGCCGGGATATCGGGGTTTTGCAGGACGCGGGAAAGAATCCGCCTCCGCTGCGAGAGGGTTGCCGTGCCGGAGAGGAGGGCGAGAAAATTGGCGTGCCGTCCGATCGGGCTCTTGCGCCGGCCCCTTTCGCGATGCTCCACGAACCCGCCGCGGCGCCCGTCCCAGAAGAGCTCGCTCGAGCGCCGGGCGAGCCCCTGCCGGCGGCGCTTTAGCGCGGCCGCCCGGGGCGCATCTCCGAACGCGGCGAAGAGCCTTTCCGAGGCTTGCAGGGCCATGGCGTAGAGCATCTGGAGCGCGGCCACGCGCCCCTTCTTTTCCATCTCGGCCCAATCGAGGAAGAGCCGGTCGTCCGGCCGCGGCATGAGAAACCCTTCCGCATCCTCGGACTCGGCCAGGGCCGCGAGGACGCGCTCGACCTCGGGCAGCATGTTCCGCGCGTAGTCCCCGTCGCCGCTGTGCGCGTGGTAGGCCTCGAGGGCGAGGAGCCGGAAAAGCGTGTAGTCGATAATGCCGTTTGCGTGGCAGGCACTCGGGTCTTCGCCCGCGAGAGCCGTGAGCGTGCGCCGGGCCACGGCGTCTTCCCCAAAGGAAAAGGCGTTGCACAGGACCGCGAGGTAGAGGTCGCCCGCCCAGGGCATGCGGTCGCGCTTGATGCCGTCCACGAAGAACTCCCGCATGCACAGGCGCAGGGTATAGGCGGCCCGCATCCAGACGGCGTTCAGGCGCTCGTCCGAGCACGCGAAGGCGCCCCGGTAGCGCGCGGGAAAGACCTCGGCTTCGCAGGCGACGTCCCGCACGCGCGCGCCCGAGGCCGCCTCGACGCGGAGGTACCGGAAGGCCATGAGAGGCCCGGTGAGGGAGCGCGCGCCCCGGAGGCTCCGGCCCGGCCGCTGCTCAAAATCCCGGGGGCTGGTATTCCTCGCCTCCTCCTCGGACTCTCCCGGAAAAACGCTCACGCGCCCCCCGGCCCCTGCGAAGCAAACCTTCGGCCGCCCCAGGAGTTCCACCCCGAAGTCGTAGAGCCCGCCCCGGAAGGAGCGGGGCCTCCTCGTGAGGACGGGCATGCGCTCCTCGTGGGGAAAGCGCCCGGCCGTGACAAAGGGCCGGCACGCGGGCGAGCGCCTGTGGAAGCCGTCGCTGCTCGCCTCCCATGCGGCGTCCGTGCGGAGAACGGGGGAATCGAGAAAGAGCGCGGGCGGGCCGTCCACGCGGTTCAAGACGGCAGAGATCTCGTTCCCGCCCTTTTTCAAAAAGGGGGCGAGATCGAGGCGTTGCTTCACGGGCCGCGATGCGCCTTCCACGTGCAGCGCGACGCGGCCGTTCACCACGAGGTGGAGATTGCCGGAATGATAGAGCGCGGCCTCGGCCTTTCGCGCCGCGCGCAGGGTGAAGGTCCTGTAGAGCCAGAGGAGTGAGCTCGGCTTCCGGAAGAGGCTGGGATGGAAGACATCCAGGCAGTCGCGGTGCGCCTCGAGACGGAGACGCGCCAGGAGATACGCCTCGCACCCGCCCCATTCGTAGAGCCAGCAGGCGCCCTGCGACGGCGGGGAAAAAAGGCTGTGGGTCGGGACCGCCGGGACGGGGTCCCGGTCCGAGTAAAAGGGATCTAAAGTGAAACGCCGCGCCAGGCGGTGGGCCGATCGCATGGGCCTTCTTTCTTCAACCGGACGAAACGGCAACGCTGCCGGCCTCTTTGCAGGGAGCACGGAACACGCGCTCCGATGCATGATACGAAAGAGAGTGCCCGCCGTCAAATGCATCGCGGCCGGTAGGGAACCGGCCGCGATGCCGTGTCGAGCGCTTTGGGTCATTGCCGCAACGTTCCTGCGCGGCGTTTCACGAAAGGCCGCGGTTCTTCATTGCGCCCGCTCGAGGTAGAGGCAAAAGATGCACTCGCCCGGAACGGTTCCCTCAAGCGTCAGGGTATTGACCGCCTCCTTCGTGCCTTCCTCCAGGACCTTCTCCGTCAGGTCGCTTCCGAAACCGACCAGCCTGTACCCCACCCGGCCATTGGCGAGGGCGGGCGGAAGGTCGGCCGTGACGGTCAACTTCTGGCTGCGCGGGGCCTTGTTCACGATGAGAACGCGGACGCACGAGCCCGGGGCATCGGTCATGGCCATGGCGTCCATCTCCACCGACGGGTCGCGGGTGAGGAGCACGCGCTCGAGAAGCGACTTCGCGAGGAAGCGCGTGGCCCGGCCCACGGGACGGAAGACCGCGCTCGTGCCGTCGTAATTGATGAGCCCCTTCCGGTGGTAGGAGTCGTCGACCGAGGGGAACCAGTCGATCTGGTCGAGCTTGCCGGTGCGGCCGCCCTCGATCACCACCGAGGCCCACCAGAGCGCGGCGAAGAAGGTGTCCTGATCGTAGGGGCTGAAGTCCGCGCCGCTCGAGATGTTCGTCTGGGTGATGAGGAGGTCCTTGGGCTTCGCCCCGGCCGGGCCGATCTCCTGGAGCATCGCCGCGGCGCGTTCCACGCTCTCGTTGTACCACTCCGTGGCGATGAGATCCCGGCGATTCCATTCGTGCCAGGAGAGGGCGTCCACGAGGTCCCACTCCTTCCGCAGGAGCTCGCGCGCCCAGTCCGCGCCCACGCGCTGGTCCGCGTCGCCCATCATGGGGCCGTCGATGAAATTGGACGACTCGGGCATGGCGATCTTCACGCCGTTCACCGAGGAGCGGCCGTCGCGTTTCACGGCCCCGGCGAGCTTGTTGTAGAAGGCCGCGTACGTGGGAAGATCCGCGAAGCGCGAATTCGCCTCGTCCAGGAAGGCGACGTAGGGGACCTGGAGCCCGGCGTTGCCCCGCTGTTCGTTCAGGTAGGTCGTGATGAATTGGGCGTAGCCGTCGAGCTCGGCGTAGGGCGGGGGGTAGTCCCCGAACTTCTTGCGGTCGGCGGTGAAGATGGTGAGGTAATCGAGGATCCGGAGCCTGTTTTCATACACCCGGAGCCAGCTGCGGTCCTTCCAGTCGGTCCCGCCCGTCTGCCAGAGG
The DNA here is from genome assembly GCA_043802275.1 of Planctomycetota bacterium. Classification (GTDB taxonomy): domain Bacteria; phylum Planctomycetota; class SZUA-567; order SZUA-567; family JAFGNG01; genus JAZDLH01. Next base: position 22,097 of record JAZDLH010000107.1, on the reverse strand, counting down.
AGGTCCTGGAAGGCGTAGTGGTTCGCCGCGGAAAGACCCATCTCTTCCTGCATGGCATAGCCCTGCTCGGGCAGGTCGTTGAAGAGCATGCCGGCGCCGATCTTGGGGGAGGGCCCCAACACCTCCTGCCCCACGGTCACCGCCACGGCCCCGTCCTTCAGCTGGGGCTGGAACAATTCCCCCGTAGACTGGGCGAAGAGATTCGGGACGCCGTCGAGCCAGAAGGCGGCCTTGCCGCTGCCGACGAGCTCGAGAGTCCAGTTCCCGCCCCGGGCATTGCTCATCTTCAGGGAATCGTAGCTGCTGTACTGGGAGGCGGAATAGCTCTTGAGCGTTAGGGTGGCGACCTTCCTCGCCGGGTCGGTGATCCGGAGGCTCTTGACGCCGCCGTGATACTTCCCGCAAACGGAAAAGGTCGCGCCCTGCGGCACGGAGAAATACACCTTGCACTGCCTCGGGATCGCGATGGAGCAATGCACCTTGGCCGGCTCGAAGAGCGAAGGGGTCCCCCTGGGCACGGAGACGGTGTAGGCCCGGAAGCTGTAGCCCGGGACCTCCAGCCGGTAATCGCCCGCTTGCGCGTTCGCGCGGAAGATGTCCGACCCGCTGGTTTCGGTTCTTTGGATGCGCCTGCGCCCCAGAAGCGCGCCGTCGGGACCCTGGAAGTAGATGGTTTCCTCGTGCCCGCGCGCGGCCCAGGCCTCCTTACAGGACCAGCGGACGTCGACCGCCTTGCCGGCGCGGATATAGAGCACGCCGTCCCGGATTCCCGGCCAGTCCGAAGCCCAAGCGCTCGCGGCCGGCAGGAGGAACCCGGTGAAGAGCAACAAGAAACCGATGAGGTGGACCGGAAAGCGTCTCATGGCATCTCCTTTCACATGTTCGGAGCCGCATATATGTCGCATCCCTGCGAACGATTCGGGACTTCAATGAGCATGGGATAGGGCCTCCTCGTAGAGGGAAAGATATTTTTCTCCCATCGCCTTCTGCGAATGCTCCCGCTGGAAGCGGTCGTGGGCTCGTTCGGCCATCTCCTTTCCTTGATCGGGATTTTGAAGGATTCGCAGGATTCCTTTCGCCAGGGCCGCCGGGTCGTCGGGCGGCACAAGGATGCCGCAGTCTCCGTCGCTTAAGACCTTGGGGATCGCGCCGACCGCCGTGGAGACGACCGGCAGGCGCACGGACATGGCCTCCAAGAGCGCGATCGGCAGCCCCTCCTGGTCGGAGCTCACGACAAAGACATCCGCCAGCCGGAGAAGCGCGGGGATATCCTCCCGGTAGCCGGGCATGGTCACGGCCTCCTCCAGGGCCAACTCGCGCATCAGCGCCTCGAGCATCGGCCTGGAGTTCCCTTCGCCGAGAATGATCAGCCGTGCCGGGCACTCCCGCACGACCTGGCTGAAGGCATGGAGCAGGATATCCATCCGCTTCTCCCTGGCCAGGCGGGCCACGCGGAGGACGAGTTTCTCGCCGGGCCTCAGGCGCAACTCCCGGCGCAGGCGCTCCAGGGTTTCGCCATCCGCCGGCGGGGCTTCCGTGATCCCGTTTTCGATCATGCTCACGCGCCCGGGAGGCAAGCCCGCACGCAAGATCGCCTCCCGCAGATACGGCGCCACCACCGCCACGCGGTCGAACCACCGCAAGGAGATCTTATCCATCCATTCGTAGAGCTTTAGCTTCCAAGTATGGCTGTACCAGCTGTGGCAGGTCACGATGCGCCTGCAGAACTCCGGCAGCCTAGAAAAGACGAGATACAAGTCAGGCTTGTACCCGTGGCTGTGGACGATGTCGATCCGGTACTCGTTCACGAAATCTCGAATCCGGCGGGGGGTGTGCCTGTCGACCCTGCCGGAGCAGGCAAAGACCACGGTGGGCAGATCCTTATCCTGCGCCGCGGCAAGGACCTCCTGCCCGGCCTGGCCCTGCGTCTCGAAAACTCCCACGTAGGATTGCCACCCGCGATCCCGTAGAAACGAGGCCAGTTCCACGAGTACCCGCTCGGCGCCATAGAAACCGCCACTGCTGATGAGCTGTAGCGCACTCCGCGGCATAACTCACCCCTTTCACCCCCGGTCGGCCGCGCTTGCGCCGCACAGCCTTCCTCTCTATTAAATATACTCCATAACCCTCAGGAATCAAATCGCTTCCGGGCGGCGTGGACAATCATCCGGATATCCGACCGCGTCAAAACCAGCATCTTGTAAGGTCCATTGCCCGATCTTTTATAATACACCACGTAGAGAAGAATCGTCACAACTATATAGGAAATAGAGGAAGTTATGGCAGCTCCTTTTATCCCAAACCAATGGATGAAATGATAATTCAACGCAAGATTCAACCCGGCTCCGACCCCCGTAAGGATCGATACAATACCTGGTTGTTTATGGTTGAAGAGATCGATTTTAAGGATCATATAGAGCCCCACGGCAACGATCCCGGGCTGAAGATACACAAGCGGCTCATACGCCGGAAGAAAATCCTCTCCAAAGATAAGGCGGATGAAGAACTTGCCGAAGAGTATGGTGATCACCCCGCAGAGGGCCATGGAGGTGAATAGGAAGCGGAAAATGGGGGGGACAAGACTGTCCGAATCTTTTTTTTCCATCTGCAAGAGCGTGGGAATAAAGGGGATAGCGAGGGACTCCGGAAGCATGAGTAGAAGCTCCGCAACATTCGTGGTGATCGCGTAGTAGCCCAGTTTCTTGGTGCCGAGCATCGCGGAGATGAAGAGAAAGTCGCTTCGCAGCATGATCATTTGGAAAAAATTGGCAAAGTGGCCCGCGAGACCGAAGGCAAGACCGCGCCTCAAGAAAGGACCCGGCCAGGCAGGGGGGTAGACCTCGGAGCTGCGGAGCTGCCAAAAGGGCAGGAACCCGACGACAACGCTCGAGAGGCACCAGGACAACACCGCAGCGGAGAGGGGATTCTCGAGAAAAGCCCAGAAGAGAAGAAACAAGGCGAGCGGCAGGACGGAAAACACAGTCCGGACAACGTTTAGAGCCCCCACCCGGTCCCGGGCGAGCAGGAAGTCCGATCCTAAAAATTTGGCGAGCATGACAGGGATCACGATCAGCGTGAGGAGCATGTACTTTCGGATGACGGCGACATCCTCCTTGAAGAGGACGTCGATCTGAAAGAGAACGAAGCCCAAGGCCGCGAGGATCACGCCCAAGACGGCGAGAAAGAGGAGATTGCCGCCCATGGCCTTGCGCCCGTCGTACCGCTCCCGGCCGACATAGTAGATCGTGGCCGGCCCAAAGCTCAAGGACCCCAGGGACGAGAGAAGCTCGGGGATGAGGTTCAGGATCCCGAAGATGCCCCGCCGCTCGGGCCCCAGAATCCGGGAGATGACGGCCGACTTGACGAACCGGACGAGAAAGAGAAAGACCGTCACCCCGTAGGTGATGCCCCCCTGCCGCGCGACCTTGTGGATCGGTTTTTCCTGGCCCATGCAACTCATCCCGGTTTTAGTGGCAGGGGGGGCGGTCGGCCTGTCTTTGCCCGGATTTTTCTGCCGCGTTCATCCTGTTTTGTACTGCTTGAGGCGCGCCCGGCCTTCCCCATCCCGGAGGATATGCGCAAGCCCGAGGAAGAGACCGACATGCTCCGCAAGAATCCATCCCAGGCTCGCGGTCCCCAGAACCAGGAGCCGCGGGAGAAAGGGCAGCCGGTTCTTCTCTTCGGAGAGGAGCGCGTAGCGCCGCCAGGCCTTGGCCACGTTCCTCCCCCAGAAGAGCGCCGCGCCCGCCGCGAGGACACCAAGCGCGGGGAGCCGGAAAAAGGAGAGGCCGATCAAGAAGGCGGCCGCCAGGGTGCGAAGGCCTATCTTCCCGACTGCGCCCAGGTTTTCGCGGATCTCGAGGCTGGCCATGACGTAGCGGACCTTCCGGCGAAGGGCCTGCCTCAGGGTGGGGCCGGCTTGCCAGAACGAGACGGAATCCTCGGCATAGGTATGGCGGATGCCGAGGCTGCGAACCTTTTTGGCAAAGAGCACGTCCTCTCCCGCGCGGAGCCAGTCGGGCTGTCCGCCCGCCCGCTCCCAGAGCTCCCGGCGATAGGCGACCGAGGCGCCCCCGGCCATGTGGCGCTCGGAGCGGCCGAGCCATTGCATGCCCGCGAAGAGGACGCTGCTTAGGTCGTAAGGCCGTCCGAAGCACGCGGCCGGGATGGGCATGGGCAGGACCTTGCCCGTGACGAAGTCGGCCCGGTCCTCGAGAAGCGGCCGCACGAGGGAGGCCAGCCACCCCGGAGAGACCCGGCATCCGCCGTCGATCTGGACGATGATCTCCGACCGTGCGGCGGCGACGGCGAGGTTCCGCCCCCGCCCCGGCATGGCGCCCGGCGCCTCGATCCGGCAAAGGCGAGGCTCCCTCCTCCCCCAGGCCTCCAGAATCGCGGCCGTGCCGTCGGTCGAGCCGGCGTCGGCGACGACGACCTCGTCCGGAAGCGGCTCCTGGGCGAACACGTCCCCGAGGAGCGCGTCGAGACCTTCCGCCTCGTTCCGGACGGGAATCACCACGGCGACGGTATTATGCTTTTTCGGCATGTCTCCACATTCGGAACAAAAGCCTTAGGAAGCGGAGCGCCTTGACGGGGTGGCGGAGAACCCCCCGAAATCGCAGCCGGAAGGTGAAGAGGGTGTTGAGGAGCGCCCGCTTCGCCTGTTTTTGCGTGACGCACCGGAAGAGGGGCCAGGTCGTGCCCAGCACGCGAAGGTCGGGCGCGCGGCCGGGCGCGTCGACGACCTCCGCCCCCTCGGGACCGACGGCAAGAAAAACGCTCTCGAAGACCGGGTGCCCCACCTCCACCAGCACGGCTCCGGGAAGCGAAAGTCCCATCCGCCCGGCTCGTTCGCAGAAATCCGCCAGGTATTCCCGCACGTCGTAATGGTAGAGGCGCGCGGTGCGCATCACGCCGCACGAGTAGCCCAGCCGCCTTCGGTAATACCGTTTGTAGAGCTTTTCGCTGAAGGTGCCCGCCAAGTAGAACACGCCGTCCTCGGGCAAGCGATGCTCCATCCCCAGCAGGAGATCCATGGCGGCGCCCTGCTTGCGGAGATGCCGTCCCGGCGCCGAGCAGATGTGCGCCAAAAATCCGACCGTGGCGCAGATCTCCCTGCCAAGTCGGACGTTCGGCAGGTAGCAGACGCTGGCGCTCCCCACCTCTCCCTCGGACATGACCACCACCATGTAGGGTTTGCGGCCCGGAGCGCTTTCCTGAAGCCATTGCCAGGCCTCCAGGTCCAGATCCAGGCCATGGACCTGCCGGATGAGCGCGAGCGCCGCCGGGATCTCCGCGCCGCTCGCGATGCGCGCCTCTTCGCCGGGCTTGGGCGGCGCCGGAAGGATCATGTCATCTCCAGTCGATCGAGGGCATGTGCCACTCGCGTTCGTGCCGCATGTTGGAGAGGAGCCGGACGGCGTAAATTAGTCCCGACAACGGGCGGACTTTGAGCTCCTTTCGGTACAGCTTTCGCCATACTGTCTCGTGGCGCATCATCATGTCCATGAGGCACTGCGCGTCGCACTCGATGAGAATGGGCGCGCGGCGGTCCGCCCCCTCATGGAACGCGCATACGAGCGACCGGCCCCGGAGCCCGGGCCGCGTCCTTCCCCAGGAGCCATACGAGAGGCGGAACTCCACCGGGCGCGCGCGGCGCATCTTTTTTGCGGCGCGCGCCACGGCCTCCTCCAGGTAGTTCTGAAAATCGAGCGGGTAGAGGCCGATCACCATGGGCTCCAGGGCGAAGGTGAAGCCGCAGTCAAGGAGCGCCTTGTAGACCGGCCTGTTGCCGGTCGGAATGTCGATATTGAACCGGTGCAGTCCCTCGGCGCGTCCGCGCCGGAGCGCCTCCGCGAGGAGCGTTCGCGCCACGGCCCGCGCGCCGGGCCCTTGGTCCGCGCAGAGGTCGTAGATCGTGGAGTCGAGCCGGTCGTCCCGGAAGAAGAGGTGGGTGCGGCATCCATAGGCCGCATACCCCCGGATGCGCCCGTCTTCCTCGGCAACGAGCACCCGGCCCGGGCCGATCTCCGGGTGGCCGGTAAAGCTCCTCTCCCAGGCCGTTGGATCCTTGGGCATGAATCCGTTGTAGGCGTCGTAGGTGTCCGTGAAGATCCGGCACAGGGCCTCCGCGTCGCCCGGAAGAAAACTTCGGATGGAAAGGGTTTCTTTCATCGCGTTTCCCGTCGAACGCCTCCCGCAGGACCCCCTCAGGGAAGCACTCCTGTAATATAACAGAAAAGGAGGCTCGGAGAAAAGGCCCCCCAGGGCGCTCGGCCCCTTCGGGGGACGAGGGAGAGCCTGGGATAGAGAGCGAGCCTTCCCCCTTCCAGCAGGATTGGGCCGTCGAAGGTGCGTCCGCCGAACGCGGTGTGGAAGCCCGCCGCCGGCGCCGCGCGGAGCGTGCGCTCGTCGAACAAGAGGTGCGGAAAGGCCACGGCCTCGATACGCCGGCCGAGCTCCTTCTCGAGGATCTCCCTGGATTTTTTCATTTCGAGGAGCTGCTCCGCTTCGGATGCGAGGATGAGGGGCTCGTGGGTATGCGCGTGGGAGCCGAACGCCACCCCGCCGGCCTGCATGGCCCTCGCCTCGTCCCAGGCGAGATACTGCCGCTCGTCCCCCAGGGCCGCCATCCGCCGCGCGAAGAGATCCTCGATCCTTCGAACGCGCCGGTCCCGTTCCGGCAGGGCGAGCGCGTGGAAGGCGCGAAAAATCGTGTGCGGCCTATCCTCAATCCGCGCCTCCGAAGCGACCGCCTTTGCCAGGGGTGTTTCCCCTCCGAGGAGCTCCGCGAGGTCGGTTTCCGGCCGATTGAGAAGCGCCCAGAGCTTGGAGGTCCAATAGAGCCGCTTCGTGTTCACCAAGCCCGTGGACAGAAACATGGTCGCCGGCACGCCCGCCCGGATAAGCAGTGGAAAGGCATGGTCGTAGTTGTCCCGCCAGCCGTCATCGAAGGTGACGAGGCACGACCGGGCGGGAAAGCCCTCCTGCCGGTCTCGGCATTCCTGAAACGCCTCCCAAGACAGGGGCCGGAACGCGTTTTTCAGAAACTCCAGGTGCCGCTCGAACTCCTCGGGCGGCAGAACGTCCTCTTCGCTGGAGAGGGCCCTCGACGGGTCGCCCTCCGGCAAAACCCGGTGGTAGATAAGGATCAAGGGCGCCGCGCCCCTGCGCCGGCAGCGCCATGCGTACCCAAGCGCGGCGAGCCCCGTGCGATAGAGAATCGCGGCGAGTAGGTACCGGATCCATTGCTTCAATCGGCGCATGCCGCCTCCGGAAAATCACCGCGGCGCTCCAAGGATCGTTGCCGTCGCGGTCGCTTAAATCTCCAATGGTCGCGGGAGGGATTGCCGGCCTTGAAAAACGCACGGATCCATCGCATTGGCGAGATGGAAAGAAGACGAACTCACCCCCCCTTGTTCCTTGCGCAGGACGTCTCGACCGGGTCCATGACGGCGAGACGCTCCTTCCGCGTCTCCCACTTCAACGCGCTCGGGCTTCCCTTCAGGAAATCCGCCACGCCCAGAAGCGTGCCCCAGTTTCCCAGGCAAAAGTAATAGGGCACGGCGAGGAGCTTCCCCAGGGAGCCGGCCCGCGCCCGGCCGGGGAGCATCCTCCCGTGGACCAGAAGCGCCGCGAGAACCAGGGCCGACATTCCCCAAAAGAAGAGCCGGTAGATCGGAAGCGCCCCGACGGCCGCGAGATAGAGGCTGCTCAGGGTCGCGAGGATCATGAAGACGGGGGCGAGCCTCCGCCCCACCTTGTGCGAGAGGAGCATCCAGGCGTACCGGCCGTGCCGGAAGGGATGGAAGAGCTCCCGGTTCGCCCACAGGGCCCGGAGGCTGCCGCTCACGATCCGCTTGCGGCGTTTGATCTCATGGGCCGGGTCGAGCGAGCCCGGGGGGATGAAGGCCCGGGCGGCGTCCTCGTAGACGAACGCCCTCCCCTGCCGGACCACCGCCAGAAGATTGAAGAGATCGTCGGCCGTGGCCGGGGGAATCTCCTGGAAGAGCGCGCGCCGCAGGGCATGGATTTTCCCCTCGTTCGTGGTGATGCTCTCGAGCCGGCTCTCCCCCTTTTTAAGCCGCTCCTCATAGGCGTTGTAGGTCGCCTGGGATTCGCCAAAGCCGCTCTCCCCGGACGGGAGAACCTTCCTCCCGCAGACGCCGCCCACGGTCGGGTCTCGAAACCAGGAAACGAGGCGCTGAAGGGCGTCCCGTTCGAGCCGGGCGTCGGCGTCGGACAAAAGCAGGATCTCGCCGCTTGTCTCAGGAACGGCCTTGTTGAGTGTGGCGTTCTTTCCCTCGTGCTCCCGGTACTCGAGGAGGCGGACCCGCTCGCCGGTTAGGGCCCTTGCGCGCGAGACCGTTTCGTCGGCGGATCCGTCGGAGGCGACCAGGATCTCCAGCCTCTCCGGCGGATAATCAAGCGCCAGGGAGTTTCGAATCTTTTCCTGGATGAGACCTTCGCCGTTCCGCACCGGCACCACGAGCGAAACGGTCGGCCACTCGTCCGGCGCCGGGGGCCGATGGCGTTGCGGAAGGAGTCGGGCGAGTGCGGCGAGGATCGGGGGGTACAGGAAAAAGGGGTAAAGAAAGAGGAAAAGCGAAAGCCAAAAAACGGCGGTCATGCACCCTCCTTCTGAGCCTGGCGGGCAAGGTGGTAGACAACCGCCGCTATCCCGAGGTGAAGCCAGAGGTACTTGAGGTACAGGTCGCTTAAGAACAAGAGCGACATGAGAAGGGACAGAAAGGAATACAGGAAGGCCCGGACGCACTCGGGCGGTACGCCGGCCGGGATCTTCCGAAAGATCTTTTGCGCCACGTAGAAATATTTTAGGGCGATGAAGATCAGGATCAAGAAAAAGGCGAATCCCACGAGGCCCGTCCCCACCAGCACCTCGAGGAAGGTGTTGTGCGCCACCCGGTAAAACCCCTCGGCCTCGGGCGTATACGCCGCGGCATAGGGGGACTTGCTGTAGACCTTGAGAAAGGTCCCCGGGCCCGAGCCGAGCACGGGATGCGCGTAAAAAGCCTGCCCGGCAACGGTGAGGTAGCTCCGGCGCCGCATGAGCGACTCGTCCACCCGGCTGTTCTTCAGGGTCATCATGCGCGCGAACATCTTCGACTGGGGCAGTTTCCACGCGGTGACGACGCCGAGCGGCAGGAGGAGCAGGATCACGAAGCCCAGGTGGAGGAAGCGGATCTTGCGGGCATACTCAAACACGATAAGAAGCAGTGTCGCAAGAAAGATAAGCGTGACGGCGCGGGAATAGCTCAAGACGATGGCGTAACTGTTGAGCACGAAGAGCAAAAGCGTCGCCGCCTTCACGTGCCGGCGCCTCGTGTTGAAGAAGAAATACGCCAAGAGGGGAATGCTGCAGAGGATCATCGCGGCGAAAAAATTCGGGTCCGTGGAGAGACCGAGCGCGCGGGTCATGCTCCCGCCCCCGGTTTGGCTGACCGCGAGGGTGAGGCCGGGGATATGATAGAGCGAGCCGTAAATGGCGAAGCCCGCGGAGAAGGCGGCGCTCAGCACGATGACGAAGGGGACGACCGTGGTGAGTTCCTTCTCCCGGACGAAATAGATGGTCAGCCCCATGAACACGATCGACTGCACGAGCATACGCAGGTTGTCGAAGCTTTCCAGCCGCCATGCGGAAAAGAGCGCCGAGACAAGGCCCACCAGCACGAAGAGCAGGAGAGGCCGCCAGATGCCCAGGCGGTATCGGATCGTCTCCTCCGGATTCACGATCAGGCGCCAGAAGAGCACGATCACCACGAAGATGCCCAGCAGCTTGGAGATGGTGACGGTCGGATACTGTTCCGTAATCACCCGCCACGCATTGAGGGGAATGAGGGCAATGATGAGGTAGTACGCGTATTCCGGGCTACGGATGATCTTGAAGAGCAGGAGCGCCGCGATGGGCGGAATGATGCCGAAAGCGAGGTACGGCATGGGCAGGGCCAGGAGCGTCATGGTCACCACGGCCAGGGCAAGGCCCAGGCCGATTTCGAAGAGCAGGAGCATGCTCACGCGCGTGGGACCGGTGGGCGACGGACTCGGTCTATCAACATGGTTAACGGACAAGGCTCGTCCTCCCTACTGGCGCCAGCGGTGAATCAAACGCATCCCCGCGCCCAAGGCGCGGGTGCGAGGGGATGACCTTGGCGTTCCTCGGGAAAGCGCTCCATGGCCCCGGGGGGAAGAACGGCTTGCGCGCTATTCTCCGCGCTCGGCCTGAAGGGCCTGGCTCGTAAAAGACCGGTCGCCGTTTCCCGCCTCCCGGTTCCTTCGGATGCGGAAAGGACCGCCCGCCGCCGGCTATGACGCGAAAAACTGAAACCTCGCAGGCGGTCGGCCGCCGGTCCGGACTCGCGCGCTCCCGCCGCCCAAGTCGACCCGTTGTCTCCCTCCAAACAGCGCCATTCCTCGTTGCGAACGCCTATCGGTGAACACCACCCCGGATCAATCCAGGATCAGGGAGCCGATCACGGGAAGCTGGAGGTGCTGTTCGACATCCACGGCGGTTTTGAAGGTGTGGTCGAAGAATTGCTTGATCCACGCGAGCGCGAAACCGAGGATAAAGCCGGCGAGGATGCCGAGCGGGATGACGAAGCGCGGTTTCGGGAAGAACGGCTCTGTCGGCACCAGTGCCCTGCTCAATATCTGGACGTTCGCCGCCTGGGAGAACTGGGAGGCGCTCTCGATCCTGGTTTCCTCCAGCCGGTTGGAGAAGGTCTCGTAATTCGCCCTCGTGAGGGCGATATCGGTGTCGATTTGCTCGATCTGGATCTGCGCCTCCTTGAGCTCGAGCGAACGGTCCTGGAGCTCCTTGAGCCGGAGCTTCTTGTTCTCGATCAGGTCCTTCTTCGTGCGCAGGGCTTCGCCCTGGGAGTCGATGAAGTTCTTCACGAGCATGAGCATCTTCTCGTGGTCCTTGCGGATCTGGGCGGTCAGGGCCTGGATCTTCACGGAATCCTCCCGATAGGTCTTCACCGCATCGGAGTATTGGAAGAGAAGGGTGTTCAGATGGTCCCGGTAGCTGTTGATCTCCCGGTTTTCCATGTCCTCGGGGAAGGGCTCCATGGCGTTCCGCTCGTCGCTTTCGAAGCGGGACAGGACGCCGTTCAGGTATTCGACGTTCTTGAGCTGGCCGTAATAATCGTCCTCCATCTGGGAGAGCGTCTGGGAAAAATCGTTGATGAGCGACATGAGCCCCTGGAGCTCCGCGGTGACGTCCGAGATCCGGTGCTCTTCCATGAGCGCCACCTTCTGGCTGTTCAGGCGCTCGAGCTCCGCGCGGTAGCGGGCGATCTGCTTTCCATAATCCTCGCCGGCGCTCGTCTTGGAGAAGATCGCGCGGCGAAATTCGAGATAGTTGTTCAGGATGCGGTTGACGATGCTCACGCCCAACTCGGCGTCGTGGTAGAGGAGGGAAACCGAGATGGCGTTCGCGCCGGGGACGATTTCCGCGGTGAGCTTGTCGCCGATCTCAAGCGCCAGCTCCTCCTCCTCCGTGAGGACGGCCTGTTTCCCGCTCACGGCCTCGCTGATCGGCTTGAAGATGCTCCCAAAAGGCTTGGTGATCCGGTTGAGAGGCGAAGGCGTGAATACCGCCCCTTCGCTTCGAAGCTCCTTGATGCTCTCCTGGATGAGGGGAGGACTCGTCACGATGAGCGTCTCGAGGATCGTGTCTTCCGTCGTCGGAGGCAGGTTCGCGCTCGCGCCGCCGCGGTCCATCTGGGTGCTCTCCGGGGGCGCCATGATCTTCTTGGCGTTGACCACGAGCTGCCCCTGCAGGTAATAGATCGGGGGGAAGAAGAGCGCCACGAGCACGGAGAATATCGCGAAGAGGACCGTCACCCACAGGATGAGCCGCTTATTCGCGAAGAGCGTGATGGTAAACAGCCGGAGATAGTTTTCGCTCTTTTCCATAGTGTGATTACTCCCGCCTCCAATTGTTGGGTCTTTCCCGGCGGCGGATCTTTCCCGTGCCTCCGGGGTGCCTCGGGCAATTTCTCCTGCGTCCCGTCCTTATAGCTCAAGATCAGGGCCGCGGGTCCAAAGATCGGCTCGCGCTGATGTCCGCGCCGCGGAAGAAGAGGACGTTGCCGATGTAGGTGGCCACGTCGCTCGCGTGGGCGAGCTTGGCCCGCGGGACGTACACCACGTCATTGACCTTCACCTGCTGAATCGTGCGAACCCCGTTCACCTTCAAGATCGTCCGCATGTCGACGCTTTCGTACTCGACGCGGGTCCCGTTCCGGCGGATGAGCAGGACCTCGCCCACCCGGGCGTCGTTGCGGAATCCGCTGGCCATGGCCACGGCCTCAAAGAGGGTGATCGGGCGATCGGCGATGTAATAGCCCGGCACATTGACCGCGCCGAGGACGCTGAAGCGCGAGCCCGAGGAGGTTTCCAGGAGAAGCGTGGTGGTGATCGAGCTGTCGAGCTCCCGGTAGCGCGTATTGACGATTTCGGAGACCTTGGAAAGGTTCATGCCCGTCACGTTGATGTCCCCGAGAAGCGGGAAGGTCATCACCCCGTCCGGCCGCACCTTGATGAGGCGGCTCTGGCCCCGGGGCGCGTTCTGGAAGGAATTCTTGAGCTCCTGGAAGCGGACGTTCGAGGCCTTGACGAGGACCACCACCTGCGGGCTCTTCATCTCCTTGGCGTAGCGCTTCTGCACCTCCTCACGCACCGCGTCGGGGCCCAGGTTCGCCACGGACACGTCGCCGATGTAGGGGAGGGAGATCTTTCCATCGGCGCGAACCGGCTGCTCCTGGTTGAGCTCCGGCGTGTCGATAAACTTGACCTCCACCAAGTCCCCCTGGGAGAGCAGGAAGTCTTCCCGGGTCCGGCTGTCGAAGTGGATCAAGAGCTCCACCGTGTCTCCCGCCATCAATTGGTAGGGAGGCACCTCCAATTCCCGCACGTCCGAAGGAAGAACCTCGGCGGGCGGAGCCTCGGACGAGGCGACCCCGGAGGTTGTCTGGCTGCAGGAGGTCGCGCCGATCGACACGAGCGCGAGGCATACACCCAGGAACAAGCCCCAGACCGTCTGGCCGTTGCGAGGGAAGCCCGATGGCTTCCGTACCGAGGCCGCGGCGCTCAGGGCCGCGCGCCTACTCACTTGGATGGCCGTCATCATTGACAACCCCTTACACGAATCGATAGAGCCATGTCGGGACATAGAACTTCCTTTTGTTCAGCATGACACCCAGTAAATTGGCTCCGGCAGAAGAAAGCTTTTCCTTGATATTTTGCGCAACTTCCCAGCGCGTCTCTTCACAGGCGACCACGAGGACGACGCCGTCGAACTGCGCCGCCACGTTGCCGATGCCGGGAAATTCGTTGACGGCGGGGAGATCGAACAGGATGTAATCGTATTTTTCCTTGAGCCGGCCCAGGATCTTGCCGAACACGGCCGAAGTGAGCGTTTTGAGGTTCTGGGCGTCCCCGCGGCCGGCGGGAAGAACGTCGAATCCCCCGCAATCCTTCTGAATGACCCCGTCAAGCGGACGCTGCGGATCCGCCAGGAGATCGCGCAGTCCGGTCTCGTTGGGAAGGTTGAACAGGCCGTGGAGACGCGGATGCAGGTAATTTCCGTCGACCACGAGGACCCGGACCGCCAGGCTCTGGCTCAAGGACCAAACCATGGCCACGGTTACGGTCGTTGCTCCGTCCCCCACATTGGGCGCCACGAAAGCGATCGTGGAACATTTTTCAAAGGGACTTAAGGTCTCAACGAGCAGCTCGAGAGGTTTGGTTGCCATGTAACCATCCTTCCACCTTCAACGGACTCCTCCGGCAATTCCACACACACAAGCTCCGGGAGCAACCGGGCGATCCACCAGCCGGTCGACGCCGACCGGCGCCGTCCTGATTGCCGTTGGCTATAAAAAACCCCCTCCGTCCCTACCCGGCTTCCTTTCACGGTTTGAATCGGCTCTTCCTCTTACCCATTTTTGACAATTATATGGAAATGAGAAGGCCTTTTCAAAAAAAAACAAGGGGTAAATAAAAATTTATACCCAACTTATTCCGAAAGTACGAGCCGCAGGGTTCCGATTGCCTCGTCACTTTTTCGCCGGATCCTCCCGGCTTGCCCGAGTATTTTCCCGCCGAGGTGATTGTCCTTTCAAAAAAACTTCCCGCGCCTGATTCGAAATCCGCTCGTTTTGCAACCACAGGCAGCATCTGTTCTATCGGGTTATGCGACGCTTTCCTTGAGTACATATTGATCGAATTTATAGCGGTTCCAGGTGGAGGCCGGCTCATACGTCAAAAGATAGGTCCACCGCTTGCCGGGCTTGCCGTTATAGGCCTCCTTGCGCTGGACAATGGCTTTGCACCGGATGCGGCGGCAACCCTCTCTTCGCTTGTGTGGCGCCTGCACGAGAAGGTGGATTTCTTCCCCGACTTCCCAGCCCGAGTCGCTATAAATCCTCATCCCTTCGGAGTTTACGTCAACCAGGGTCATGGGACGCTTATCCCCCTGACGGAAGAACGGATCGGTCTGTTCGAGGCGGATATCCTTCCGTTTATACCGGCTCATCCTGCGGCGATCCGTTAGCGAACCTTTGGTCACAAGTTGAATCGTCCTTTGAACAAAGGTGCCGAAAAGCTCGTTCAGGACATTATAACAGAGGGAGACCGAGGAATAAGCGATAAACCCGAGATCCTTGACCGGTCCTTTGGGATTGCGGATAAAATGGTTGTCGATGAGGGCCCGGATGCGCTTGGGCGCGGCATAAGGGGTCAGAACCTGGGAATATCCGATGAGCCCGGGCTTGACTGTAAACCGCAGGTCATACCCCTCAATGGACTTGCGCACGACCTCGTAGACCGCCCGGCGGACCGGCCGCGGTCCAAGGATGCTCATATCGCCCTTGAGCACGTTCCAAAGCTGGGGGATCTCGTCCAACTTGGTTTTTCGGAGAAACCTGCCGAATTTGATCTCGAGACCGCTGCCCTGCTTCAAGAGCTGCGAACCCACCTGCTTCTCCGCTTCAACTTGGAGCGTGCGGATCTTGTAAATCCGGAAGGGCGCTTTATGCTTGCCCAGGCGCTCTCCCTGGTAGAAGAAGGGGCCCTTGTCGCGATTTAAGGTGCTGTAAAGAATATAGATCACGCTGATCAGGGGCAAGGCCACCGGTGCCTGCAGAAGCACCAGCGCCACATCCAGCAACCGGCTGAAGGGTTCCCTGCGCTGATGCAAAAGCGCCCTGGCTTTCAGCGCGAGATCAAAGGGCGCCCGTTGTACATCTTCATTCACCGCATAATAGGTCATTAAACTGTCTCCGGCTTTTTTACTCGGGGCTGATCGACAACAGTCTACCTCTCACCCGCTAAAGAAACCAGCCCCCAGTGGGGTTGTTGTTAAAAAAATCAAGAGGGAGTGCCCTATTTGAATAAAATTATGGCGATTAGAGCGTGGATACGACTGCTCTTCCCTGAAGCGTACCAGCCATTCCCTCTCGTCGGTCTTTCAAGCATCTCCAATATACTTCTATTACATATGGTTGTCAAGGGATACTGTCAAGCTTATTTTTCAATTCTCATTTCATGAATATCATAACCGTTCTTTTTCATGACCTGTTTTTTTTCAGCAATTCCCATGCCTCGTACGCGAAATGCCATGGATGTCCAAACGCGCGTCCCAAAATAATACTTTATAACCCGTTGCACAAAAAGAAGATGGGCAATTTCCCCATTGTTTGTCGCGCTTTGGTTCCGGGCATTTGGGGCAGGAAATCTTTTGCGCTTTTTCTTATTTCCAATACATCCTTGGATCGCCTATTTTGGGAGGGTTATCCATATTTTTTTCCGGAAGCGATTGAAAATCACGTTGTCGGGAACTGTTCCAACCCGAAAAAGTCTTGATTCCCGGCTCCGATCTTACGATGATCATAATGTTGGCGACAAGTTGTTTCCCGGAGAATGTCCCCCTTTTTTTATGGGGATATGGATGCACTCCATTCCTTAAGGAGCAAAGCGCTATGCCGGGCCGTGAACTCACCGAGATGGTGGACGGACTGCCGAATATTTCCGGCGAAGAGCAAAAGCTTGCCCTGGTCACGGGGCGGGCCGAGCCGGTTTTTCTCCCCAAGAGCGGGATCGATTTCAAGAGCATCCGGAGCGCCTTTGCCGTTGCGCTCCACATGCATCAGCCGCTCATCCCGGCCGGCGGGCCGGACCTTCGTACCGCGGAGGTCATCAGCAATCTCAAGCACATGATGGACAACCAGCACATCGGCGACAATCACAACGCCCCGGTCTTCCGCTGGTGCTACAAGCGCATAGGGGAGTTCATCTCCGCTCTCATGCAGGAGGGCCAGGAGCCGCGCGTCATGCTCGACTATTCCGGGTGCCTCTTGTACGGGCTTTGGCAGATGGGCCTCTCGGACGTGATCGACGCCCTGCGCCTCATCACATGCGATCCCTCCTACCGCCGCGCGGTGGAGTGGCTCGGCTGCCCCTGGGGCCACGCCGTGGCGCCCTCCACGCCGGTGCAGGATTATCGCCTCCACGTCCAGGCCTGGCGGCATTACTTTGCCGCGCTCTTCGGGCTCGAGGCGCTCGGCCGCGTGCGGGGCTTTTCGCCCGCGGAGATGGCCCTGCCGAACGATCCGGACGTGGCGTACGAGTTCGTGAAGACTTTGAGGGATTGCGGCTTCCAATGGGTCCTCGTGCAGGAGCACACGATCGAGGACCCGGCCACGGGCCAGGGCGTGAAATGGCCCCACCTCCCGCATCGCCTGGTGGCTCAGTCCTCCCGGGGCGAGGTTGCCGAGATCGTCGCCGTCATCAAGACCCAGGGCAGCGACACCAAGCTCGTGGCGCAGATGCAGCCCTGCTTCGAGGCGAGAAGCCTCCCGCGCTGGGAGCTCGCCGGAAGGAGCGTGCCGCCGATCGTCGCGCAGATCGGCGACGGCGAGAACGGCGGGGTCATGATGAACGAGTTTCCGGACATGTTCCTCCGGACCATGCGCGAGGCCACGCGCTCGGAGACGCCCGCCATGAACGTGACCGAGTACCTCGAGCACCTTGCGGCCCTGGGGATCAAGGAAGGAGACCTCCCCCCCGCGCAGCCCGTCTTTCAGAAGCGCATCTGGGACCGCTTCGAAAGGGGCGCGGGACCGGAAAGGATGGCCTCGCTCGTCGAGACGCTCCGCAAGGAGGACGGCCGGTTCCACATGGAGGGCGGGAGCTGGACGAACAACATCTCGTGGGAGAAGGGCTACACGAACGTGCTCGGCCCCATGAACCTGGTGAGCGCGCTTTTCGCCAAAAAAGCCCTGGCCGCGGGCGTGCGCACCAACGAGCCGCGCTATCGCAAGGCGCTTTTTTATCTCCTCGCCACCCAGACGAGCTGCTACCGATACTGGGGCCAGGGCATCTGGACCGACTACGCCAGGGAGCTCTGCCGCCGCGCCCAGGCGATTTTGGAGCACGACTTCTAAACCGCGCGCGCCCTTCGGCCCCTTTTTCGAATCCTTTTTCAAGAATCCAAGCCCCGTGCCCCTTTTCCCCGGCGCGTGAAACGAGGAATCCATGGGGCCTCATCTCCTTGGATCGCAGAAGTTCACACGTTTGAAGAAAGTGGGCTTCCGTTGGGAGCCGAGGCGGGTTGTTGATGTGGGATGATAGAGGTCAAACGCCGCTGGCGCCGTTCATCCTCGCCGCCAACTGGCTCGTCGAGTGCTTGATGTGACGCCAAACATACCACTCGAAAGCCAATGGGGAAATCCGATTTTCCGCTTGACAATCTCTGCCAACCATTGATAATGTTTGATATGGTTACAAAAACCACAAAAAAGAGTAGAATGGAAGCTCCAAATGGCTTATCCCGGTATTTGACCGTTAAACAGGCGGCCAAATTGCTGGGAGTGTCTGCATCGACTCTCCGCAATTGGGACAGGCAAGGTAAACTCTGCCCTGCGCGCCATCCCATAAACGGCTATAGGCTTTACCTAGAAACGGATCTGCAACAATTACTCTCCAATCTGGCAACGTAACCAACTACTGCCGAGCAGAAAGAGTCGTGACAGTGAATAGAACTTCACACCTGAGCAGTCGGACTATAAAGGCCAATGGAGCCCATTACACTCCGCAGGCACTTGCGGCTTTTCTCGCCGACGTCACGATTCGGCAAGCCACTTTCCCAAGTGGCAAGACAATAGTTGTGTTAGACCCTGCTTGTGGCGATGGTGGTCTTCTGAAGGCAATTGCTGACGCCGCTACTCCAAAGGCTCGTCGACACATGGAGTTGGTGGGCTACGAAACTGACCCTGTTGCAGTTGCCAACGCGGAGGGGAATCTCTGCAATCTGGAAGTTGCAAGCATTCACATCCGAACCGGTGATTTTCTTGACGTCGTTGCGAACCAAACGAGCTACGATGCCGGGTCATTGTTCGCCTCCCTCGCTTCAAATGTCGAGCAATTTGACATTATCAT
The DNA here is from genome assembly GCA_043802275.1 of Planctomycetota bacterium. Classification (GTDB taxonomy): domain Bacteria; phylum Planctomycetota; class SZUA-567; order SZUA-567; family JAFGNG01; genus JAZDLH01. Next base: position 3,635 of record JAZDLH010000107.1, on the reverse strand, counting down.
TTCCAATCCTCCATACGTGCGAACACAAGTATTGGGTGCTGAGCGTTCGCAGCGATTGGCTTCCCAATTTGGCCTTAGCGGGAGAGTCGATCTCTATCATGCGTTCGTCAAGGCAATCTCCCTGGCTCTTCGACCCGGAGGGGTACTTGGCCTGCTCACTTCTAACCGTTTCATGTTAACTCAAGCTGGGGTATCCGTTCGCGAGTCGCTTCGGCGCGGTTTTGACCTGTGCGACCTCTACGATTTGGGAGACACCAAGCTTTTCGACGCTGCGGTACTTCCCGCTATTCTCGCGGCAAAACGTGCACCCATGCCCAGTACGACGCGATGTTCATTCACGCGGATATACAAGGTCAGAAACGGGAACGGCGAGGCGCATCCTAAACGTACATGGCCTTCTGTCTTGGATGCCGTCAGGAACTCGGCTGGTGGCATCGTTCGAACAGCCGAAGGATGCTTCAGTGTGGAACGAGGCGAACTTGCTTGTACAAGCGACCACAGGGCACACTGGTCCTTGTCTTCACCGGAGACCCAGGCTTGGATGGCTAACATTACAGCACATCAAGCATTCTGTTTTGGTGACATTTCCCAGGTGCGCGTGGGCATCAAGACGACTGCTGATTCTATATTTATACGTGATGATTGGGACACTTTGCCGTTGGATGTCCGTCCAGAGTTAGAATTACTGAAGCCTCTTATTACACACCACATTGCAACGCGCTGGAGCCTCTCGGAAAACATCAAGAAGATGGTATTGTACCCTCATAGAGAAGGAGCGCGCGGTTCAAAACGCACTGTCGACCTTGCGAAGTACCCACGAGCCCGCACGTATCTGGAGCAGCATCAAGCGCGATTGAAGGCACGTAAGTATGTCATTGCCGCAGGCCGTCAATGGTACGAAATATGGGTTCCGCAACAACCCGCCGATTGGTCACGGCCCAAGGTGGTTTACCCGGATATTTCCGAAGAACCTCGCTTCTTTTTAGACTTGTCAGGGGCTATCGTGAATGGCGACTGCTATTGGATTACCCTGAATGAAGGAGTCGCCCCAGACTACCTCTATCTGCTCTTGGCTGTTGCCAACTCAACATTTGCTACGAAGTATTATGACACCGTTTTCCATAACAAGCTTTATGCTGGGCGCCGACGGTTCATGACACAATACGTGCGTCGGTTTCCTCTCCCGGCAATGGATCGAACGGAATCACAAGAAATCGTCCGCTTGACGAAGACGACAATATTCAAGGATTGTGATACCGGCCTCGATTCCCGGGTTGCGGATAAACTGGATACGTTGGTATGGGCGTCACTTGGGCTACGCCCAGAAGGCGTCCGGTAACCGAATCTGCAACTTTCTGTTAACTTCCTTCCCTTCGAACTTTCTGAAGAAGCTGAAGAAACTCTCTCCCGTGCTGACAACCACATGGTCGATCTGTACTGCCCTTTTCATTGGAGTAGCATAGAAGACTGCATAGCGAACATCGCAGTGCCGTGCCTTCGGTATCAACTCTATCGGCTCAGTGCTATCCGGACAAATTAGCCCGAGGTCAATGGTTGGCGACATCTGCAGTTTGAGTTCCAATAATTGCTCAGGCACGTCTGGGAACTGCCCTGTATCTTCATGCGCCTCACCACTGAGGGCACGCTCAACAATTTCATGCAACGCCGCGCCCCTATAGCGCTCTTGGTCTGAACCCGGATCGACGATCCGACTACCAGCCAGTGAACATAATCGTGAGTATAGGTCGCTAATCGGAAGGAAATGCCTTGGCGGGAACTGCGTGCCGGATTGCAACGTCAATGGAGACCGCTTCAGGAGGCGCTGCACATGATCAGTGTCTGTAGTCACGACAAGAGTACACGCATTTACGACTTGGCGAGCGGCTGCCTGATACTTTTGCGTTAGTGTCCCTGTCTTATCGAGTGCTGCGATCACGCTGCCAGTTACGACCTTCACCGCGCTGATCTCCAATCTATCATTAACCTGGATGACTACGTAGCGTCGATCACGAGAGACCTCCTCGTTCCATATCTGCAGGTTGTTCGCTTTCTGGACATAGGTGTCGAAGTTCTGACCGCAAAAGCGAGGGCGCACTTTAGAAAAACGTTCGGGCACGGGATAACCCAACGCCTCACACACCTTTGTTTTGACGATTTTTGATCGTGTGCGGAGCGGATATCCAGCGAGCGAAAGACCGACAAGAGCCTTCTGCAATATTCCCTGCAAGCCACCGGAAGACAAGTACAACTCGGGGTGTTGTGTAAGGGCATCGTAGATTGTCAACCCAGACTTTCTAATGCGCCGGACAACATCTTGAGGTGAAAGTGGCGTTGGTGACATTTTTTTGCCGGGACTCCTGTCAATCTATGTTTGAGGCGAACTTTTACCATTATCGGCAATTCCTGCTGGTTTCTTGAGTAGCCCACTCCCTCTCTACCCACATAAGAAAGCGGCTACGGACTTCAAGGATCTCTGTCCCCGCCCGGGCGTTTGAGGCCTCTTTTTCGAATTATCTTTCAAAAAACCGGGCCCGACGCCTCTTTTCCCCGGCGCGTGAAACGAGGAATCCATGGGGCCTCATCTCCTTGGATCCCCATTTTCCCCCGATCCCCATTTTCCCCTTGACCGCTTAAAGGTATTTGGCTATATTGCCAAATACTGCCGAGGATATCGCATGGCAAAGGCAGGGGAGGCGCGCATGGAATCGCGTCGCAGGGCACGGATCGATGAGCGAAGCCGCATCTTCAAGGCCATGGCGCACCCGGCGCGGCTCCTCATGGTGGAAGAACTCGGCCGAGGCCGACGCTCCGTGCGGGAACTCACCCGTCTCGTCGGCGCGGACATCTCCACCGTGTCCAAGCACCTCTCCGTGTTGAAACGGGTGGGCATTGTGTGGCCGGAAAAGCGGGGGAATCGGGTCTTTTACCATTTGCGCTGCCCGTGCGTGCTCGAGTTTTTCCAATGCGTGGAGGCCGTGCTTGCCGAGGGCGCGCGGATGGCGGAGTCCCTATAAGAGGGCTCGCCCTGAGGGGCGCGGCGCCGGAAGCATCTTTTCCCCCAGGCGGGAGGGAGGTCGGGGTGGAATGGAAAAAAAAAGAGTGGAAAGCCCTGGCCGTCGTGCTTTTCGGTTTTCTTGCCTGTTTTTATCTCCCCGTGGAGTGGCTGCAGGATTCCACGCCTCTGCCGAACGCGGCGGGGGAGGCGCTCCATCTTGTGCGCTGGTACGCGCGGGAGCACGTGATCCTCTGCCTCGTGCCCGCCTTCTTCATCGCCGGGGCGATCGGCGTGTTCGTAAGCCAAGCGTCGGTCATGAAGTACCTGGGAGCGCGCGCCAACAAGGCCCTCGCCTACGGCGTGGCTTCGGTTTCCGGCTCGATCCTCGCGGTCTGCTCGTGCACGGTGCTGCCGCTCTTCGCGGGCATCTGGCGGATGGGCGCTGGGCTGGGGCCGGCGTGCGCGTTTCTCTACAGCGGGCCGGCGATCAACGTGCTCGCCATTATCCTCACGGCGCGGATTCTCGGGCTGGAACTTGGTGTGGCGCGCGCCGTCGGAGCGATTTCGTTCTCCGTCATCATCGGCCTCCTGATGCACCTCATCTTCCGCAAGGAGGAGATGGAGAAAGCGAATGACCGGA
>JAZDLH010000106.1:0-18391 GCA_043802275.1 Planctomycetota bacterium | reverse complement strand
GGGGTACAATCCGAGCTGGATCCCCATCACCCTGGCCTGGATCGCCCTGGCCGCGCATCTCCGGAAGCCCGGCTGGGGGAGCGCGGTTCTCTACAGCGCGTGCGCCGTGACGGCCGTGGGCATTCTCCCCATGACGATCTTCCCCTTCGGCGTCCTGGCGCTCTGGGCCGTTCTCGTTTCCTTGCCCGGCCGGCCGTGGCGTCATCCCGCCCTTGTTTTGCGACTCTTCTGGATAGGCGCGATCCCCTTTGCCGGACTCGCCTGGTACCTGGGCGATTTTTCATCCTTTTTGCGGCACGCCAAGGTGATCGAGTCGACCTTGACGACATCCGGGCTCCTTTACGAGTGGTTGAACGCAACGCGCCGTGATATCTGGTGGCTTTTGCCGTTTGCCGGGGCAGGCCTCGTCTTTTTGGCGCGGGAAGCCCGGCGGGATGCCTCCTGGTCGCCCGCCTCCCCCCGGGGAAGGCTTCTCTTTGTCATCGCGTGTCTCGCGGGGCCGCCGGTTTTTCTCGGCCTCATGCCCAGGGCCCCCTTCACAAGACACCTCGTTCCGCTCCTTCCCCTCTGGTACGGCGGATTGGGGATTCTAATGGCGTCCTTTGTGCGGATCCTCCTGCGATGGCGGCCCATGGTTGCCCGGGCGGTCCAGGTCTTGCTCCTGGTTTTATTGTTTGCGACGGCGACGGTTCGGGAGCAGGACGAGGCCGGCTACCTGCGTCACCATACGGATGAAGAGAAGCCGATCGACCTCTATTATCAATATTTTCACCACGCGTTCCATCCTTCCGTGGTCGTCGAGATCCTGAACGAGATCGCCCTGCAGCAACCCACCGCCGTATTCATGGACGACAGCGATCTATGGTCGACACGCTGGATTCTCAAGGAGCATTACAGAGGCCGTCTTGGATCTGGCGGCGAAGGCGCGGCCTACTTTCTTTATTATCAGGATTCCAAGCTCACGAAGGGCGTTCTTCCGACACTTGTTCAGGGAAGAAGAGTATTGTTACTCACCCGGAGCGCGGCGCTGGCCAAGAAGATGAGGGATGAACTCTATGCCCTGGGAGAGGGCGCCGTTCCCTTGTCCGAGCCGAAAATACTTCTGAGCACCGGCTATTTCAAAATCTTCGACTGCCCGCCGCAGGTCCAACCCTCCGCTCTCCCCTAAGCGCCCCGCGCTGCCTTCCGTCGGCGTTCCATGCAAAAGGAGCCGGCGTTCGCCGGCTCCTTCTTTTTCTCCAACGTCCTTCCCGGGATTTTTATGCGTATCTCTTCTTTTTTATCCCATAACCATAGAGGCCCAGAACGCCCAGCGTGAGGAGGATCCAGCTCGTCGGCTCTGGCACCGCGCTAAGACCCGCGCGGCCTTCGATTACATCGTAGCCCAGGGACTGGGTCCAATGGAGGCCAAGCTCCGGCACGCCCGCAAAGATCGCGCCCGTCGGGATCTCCATATGCAGGACATTGTCGTTCACCACCCAGGTGCCCAGCGCCAGGACCGGGTCCGGGGCGTTTTTCACCTGCGCCTCTTGGAACTTGCGATAGAGCTCGTTCTGCGTCCCGCGATAAAGCTCCTGGGTCGTGGCGATGTGCTTGTCGTCGATCTGGAGGAGGCTAAGCGCCCCCGCGCTCGAGAGGTGGTTGTCGAGCATGAGGGCGTATTCCCAGTCTTCGCCCACGTGGGCATGGTCGCTGTCCTCCGGGTAGGGAGCGGCGCCATAGGGATTCCATCCGTCGCTGCTTATGAAAAGGTCGCCCATCTCGGTGTTATTCAAGCCTATGTTCCTGAAGTAGTTGGATACGACATCCACCACGAGCGAGCCGGTGGAAACGGTGTAGTTCACGATCATCCGCTGGATGTCATACGCGGCTCCATGAAAGAAATCCTCGTTGGGCGTCTTGTTGACGCTGGGCTCGCCTCCCCAATAGTCGTCTTCAATCACTATGGGTGAAGCCTGGGCAGGAAAACCCATAACAAGACACGCGAGGAAAACGAGGCTGACCAGCAAAATGCTTTTTTTCATGCTGGCTCTCCATAAAATAAGAACCTCATATCTTATTATCGACGACAAGCAATGCCCTACTGTACCCATATTATATAATATCCAATCTATTATGTCAAGTTAAACGTTTTATCAATAACTTTTACCATTGTTTAGAAGCGTCATAACACCATTATATATAATTAGTAACAAATGATATATGTATTTGCAGACGTTTTTGTAAAGGCTGGAGCATCATTTACAAAATGTCAAGTATGCAACCGTGTTTTGTTGAATATGACCTTAGGACCGTAGTGCAGGTCTTATCAATTTTTTGAAACCGGGGATGTAAGGCGACAAAATGGATTTATAGGAATTAGATGTTTTTTTTAAGCGGGGGAAGATGCCCATTAGAAAAATTGTATCTACTTTATTTTCAATTCCTTGCGAAAATACTCAATAGTTTTGAGAAGCCCTTCCCGACGGTAGACCGAAGGCTCCCAGTGGAGACGAGTGCGAGCCTTGGTGATGTCGGGCTGGCGGACCTTGGGATCATCCACCGGAAGAGGATGAAAAACGATCCGGCTCTTGGAACCCGTGAGCGCCTTGAGCTCCTTGGCGAAATCGAGGATGGAGATTTCTTCCGGATTTCCGATATTCACAGGCTCTTTTTCATCCGAGACGAGCAGGCTATATATCCCGCGGATGAGGTCGGAGACGTGACAAAAGCTGCGCGTTTGACTTCCGTCGCCGTAAACCGTGACGTCTTCGCAGCGAAGCATCTGGGAAAGAAAGCTGGGCAGGGCCCGGCCATCGTCCAGCCGCATGCGCGGACCGTAGGTATTGAAGATGCGCGCGATCCGGGTCTCCATCCGGTGAGTGCGCTGGTAGGCCATGGTCAGGGCCTCGGCAAAGCGCTTGGCCTCGTCATAGACCCCGCGCGGCCCGATGGGATTCACATGGCCCCAGTAGTCCTCGGTCTGGGGATGGACCGCCGGGTCGCCGTAGACCTCGCTCGTACTGGCGAGGAGAAACCGGGCTCCTTTGGCCTTGGCCATGCCCAGGGCGTTGTGCGTGCCGAGCGATCCGACCTTGAGCGTCTGGATGGGCAGGCGGAGGTAATCGATGGGGCTGGCCGGGGAGGCGAAGTGCAGGACGTTGTCCACGACACCGCCCACGAGGATGTAGTCCGACACGTTTTGCCGAAGGAACCGGAACCGGTGGTTGTACGCGAGGTGCTCGATGTTCTCCAACCGCCCGGTGAGCAGGTTGTCGACGCAGAGGACCTCGTGCCCCTGGGCGAGGAGATAATCGCAAAGATGCGACCCGAGAAACCCTGCGCCTCCGGTCACGACCGTAATCGGCATCTCTTCCCTCCTTCTCCTGGCGGATCCGGACCGTCCCGCGGGCCTCGCACGAAGGAAACCGGCCTCTTCAGCGGTTTGCGATGGCCGACATGGGCGCAAAGAATGGTGGGCGATACTGGACTTGAACCAGTGACCTCATCCTTGTAAGGGATGCGCTCTAGCCGGCTGAGCTAATCGCCCCTTGGCATGTGCACGAGCATATCGGCGCTGGGGGTACCTGTCAAGCCTTCCCCGTGCGATCCGGAAGAGGGGATTTCCGTTCTCTCCGATGAAACCGAGAGCGGGTCGGAGAAAGAGTCGATCTTCAAGGGACCTTATTTCTCCAAGGAGGGGAAGAAGAGGCGTTTTTCTTGCGTAACGATGGATTTTCCTTTACAATAAGCGGGGAGAGCCTCTGTTACAAGCTCCAAAGGGCGTCGCGGGGGAAAGAAGGGGTTGCTTCGCCACCGACGTTCCTCGAAGAGACCTGTGGGAAAGCGTCATGGCGGGAGAAGTGCGGCGATCTCATCCGGACCGGGTTTAAAATCTTCTACGCGCCCCATCATATATCGTGGCGCGGACCTAAGTGGGCGAATCGTCAAGAGGAGAGGGCGGAATGAAACGCCGTATCGTCTGGGCAGCCGTGCTGGGCGCGATCCTGTCCTGCACCGGGACCGCCGACGCCGGCCTCGTGGAGAATCCCTTCCGGAATCTCTTTCAAAAGGTGAAGTCGGTCAAGCGGGTGGTGCCCAGATCCCCCAAGAAGCTCGATGAATACGATTTCGTCGTGGATGTGGGCGAGCGCCGCCGCACCACGGGACATACGACCGTCCTGGAGGTCACCTATCGAGATCTTCCCTGCCTCGAGACTCGGACCACGCAGACGACCGTGCTTCTACGCGAAGGGCGGGAGTTTACCCGCGAGGTCAGACGGCAGGTCATCACCGGTCCCGGCGACGAAGCCCTGTATTCCGACGAGGAGACGATCGAGGGGGGTGACCGCGTGCGCCAGGTCGTGACCGTGGAGGGCGGCGAAGCCCGTTTTGAGACCATCCTTCCGGGTTCGCCCCGGCAGGCGGAGACCGTCAAGGTGCCGGTGGGCGTCCTCCTCGATTCGATCAGCGCCCGGTGGCTGAGCCTCAAGAACCTCCGCCCCGGCGCCTCGTTCGAGGCACCCGTGCTCAATCGACGTCTGCGGCGCGTGGTTACGGAAACAGCGAACGTGCTCTCCGAGGGGAGCACGAATTTCATGGGACTGTCGGTCCCCTCGTGGGTGGTGAAGGTCGAGAACGAGACCATGGCCGGCCAGCCCATCCTCCAGACCATCACCCAGGACGGCCGTCTCATCCGCATGGAGACGGGCAACGCCGTCTTCCGCGTGTTTTCCCAGGCGGAGATGGCCGAGGAAGAAAAAGCGCCACCGCCGACCTATGAGGTGATAACCTCCATCCCCGTGGACTTCAACCTTCCCGCCTGGGACAATTTCGACTTCATCACCCTGCGGCTGGAGCCCGCCACGGCCTGGGCGAAGCTCCTGGAAGGCCCGCCGAATCCCTACTGGATGCCGGTGGGGGGAGGGGAGGGGGTCACGGTTCAGATCCAGAAGGTGGCGCCTTCGGTTCCCGCGGGCCTTGCCTTTGCGCCGGGCGCCGGGAATCCCGATCCGGGCCTTGCGCCCTTCTTGAGCTCCTCCAGCCGGATTACGCCCGGCCGCTCGGCGATCCAGCGGAAGGCCGAGCAGATCACGCGGGGCGAGACCGAGGCCTTGTATGCCGCCGCGTACCTGGCCGGCTGGGTCTATACGAACATCAAGTGGAACGCCCAGGGCCGGATGAACACCACGCCCGATGAAACGCTGGAGCGGATGCGCGGGGACTGCAGCGAGCACGCCGACCTCTTCGCGAGCCTGGCGCGCGCCGTGGGCCTGCCCACGCGCCATTGCTCGGGGCTCCTCCTCCGGGGGGACAAGACGGTCTACCACACCTGGGTCGAGGTGCGGCTGGGCGATGCCTGGGTGCCGGTCGACACCACCGTCAACCGGGTGAAACTGCCGGCCGGCTACCTCCTGACCGCGTGCGACACGACCGGGCAGGGGGACCTGGCCGATTGGCTCCCGGCGGCCATGCAGAAGGGCGACCTCCGGATTCATGTCGTCGAGGCCGCCAAGATCATGAGCGGCCGGGGCGAGGGACCCGCCGACCGCCTGTACCGGCTGGTTCCGGGAGAGAAGAAGACCTACGTCGCGGTCCGCGACAACTGGCTGGCGAACCTGCTTTGGGGGTTTGCCGTGACCAAGCCCGCCGCCTGGAAGGGCGAGATCTTCCTCCAGCGGGTCGTGCTCACGAGCCCCGAGGCCGGCCCCCAGGCGACCTTTTCCTGCGAGGCGCTTCCCCTGGCGTACCGGGTCTCGGAAGCCGAGCTCGAGACGCTCTCCCGCTCCCTCCAGGGCGAGATGCAGGCCTTCCGCAAGAACGATTCCGGCATCATGAGCCTCCACGAGCGCAAGGCGCTCTTCATCGATTTCACCTGCCTCGTGCAGGACAAGGAGGGGGGCACCCAGATGCGGTGCCGGCAATTCATCCTTCCGCGCCGCGACCGGAGCTATCGCTTAAGCTGCTGGGCGCCGATGGACAGCTTTCCCGCCTTCCAGCTCGAGTTCCAGAGTATCCTGGCGGGCCTCGAACTTTAACGCGTTTTGGGTCTGCCGTCCGCCAGGGAGGAGCCGTGAGCCTCAGCCGGTCGGATATCTACCGCAACCTCGCCACCCTGCTCGAATCGGGCGTTCCTGTTGAAAAATCCTTCCGCAGCGCCGGGATGGGCGAGGATTCGCGCCTCGCCCGCGCCCTGGGCGAGATCGCCGACGCGGTCGCCGCAGGCAAGGACGTGAGCGGCGCCATGGAAAAGCGGCCCCGCCTCTTTCCGCCCTTCGACAGGATGCTCGTGTCGGTCGGCGAGCAGTCCGGCCGGCTCCCCGAATGCCTGGAGAGCCTGGCGGATTGGTACGCCTTCACCACGCGCCTTCGGAGGACGTTACTCTCGGGCCTGTCCTATCCCTTCCTGGTCCTGCACTTCGCCGCGCTCATCATACCGCTTCCGGCGCTCGTGCTGGAAGGGGACGTTTCCTTGTATTTCAGGCGTGTCGTCGCGACGATTTCGATGTTCTATGTGCCGGCCGCGATCCTTCTGGGAATATATTTCATCGGATCGGTCGAGAATCCCCTGCGGATCATGGTCGACGTCTTCTCCATCCATATCCCCTTGCTGGGCAAGGGGCTGGTCGATCTCGCGCTTAGCCGATATGCAGGCACCTTTCACGCGATGTACGAGGCCGGCATCCCCATGGACGAGTGCGCCCGCGTGTCGGCCAGGCTCTGCGGAAACTCGGCCGTTCGGCAATGGGTGGAGGGGGGCTTTCGCTCCGCCCGAAGGGGGGAAATGATTTCGGAAGGATTCAGCCCCGCCGTTCCCAACGACTTTCACGCGATCTGGCAGGTGGCGGAGGAGAGCGGCACGCTCGGGCCGGGCCTCAAGCGTCTCGCCAAGACGCGGGCAGAGAGTGCGGAGCGCCGGCTGGAAGAGATCATCCGCTGGACGCCGCGGATCGCGTATTTCCTGCTGGTCTTCTACCTGGCCTATGTGATCATCACGGGATTTCTCAACGTCTACAGCCAGATCTTCAGGATGGCGGACTTTTAAAAGCTGTTGCAAAGCCTGCTCAAACGCCGGCTCCGGCGCGCAGGGGTGCATGTTGGGAAGGTTTTGAAATGGCCCTTTAAGGGCCGGCTCGATCCTGGAGTCCGGGCAGGAGATGGGCCCGGATGCGCCCCGCGAGGTACAAGCTCCCCGTAAGGCAGATGAGGTCCGAGGGCCGGGCCCTTTCCCGGGCCAGGGCCAGGGCGCGAACGGGGTCGCGCTCGATGAGCGCCGGGCGGTGGGCGCACTCCTTCCAGATCGACGAGAGCTCTTCCGGGGCCCGGGCGCGGGGGTTGCCCGTCTGGGTGAAGATCGCCTCGTCCGCGAGCGGGGCGAGGAGCCGCAGCATGGCCGGCGCGTCCTTGTCCCGCGCCGTGGCGAAGACGAGGAGGGATCGCTCAAAGGGAAAGCTCGACCGGATCGTCTCGATGAGCGCCCGGATGCTCGCCGGGTTGTGCGCGCCGTCCAGGATCGTCCAGGGGGATCGGCCGATGCATTCCACCCGGCCGGGCATCTCGAGGGTTTCGCAGGCGCGCCGGAGGAGCGCCTCGGGCAGGGGAGGGCGGTCCCTTAGCTCGAGGTAGGTTTCCACGAGCCCCAGGGCCAGGACCAGGTTTTGGACCTGGTGTTCTCCCAGGAGGGAGAAAGGCACGTCGCGGTAGGACGCCCTCCACGAAGCGAGGTCGATCCGCTGCGGGCCCCCGGCCGGGGGCGTTTTTGAAATTGACCTGCCGTGCAGGCCGTCCGCACCCACCCGGCGAACCGGGGCGGACCGTTCCGAGGCGATCCGGGCGAGGACGGCATCCGCCTCTTCGGGCTGAGGCCCGAGCACGACCGGCACGCCCTGTTTGATGAGGCCTCCCTTCTCCGCGGCAATGAGGGCGAGGGTGTTTCCCAACTGCTGCATGTGGTCGTAGCTGATGGGTGTCACAGCCGTGGCGGAGGGGCGAATGACGTTCGTCGTATCGAGCCGCCCGCCCAGGCCCACCTCGATCACCGCCGCGTCCACCCGGTCCTCGGCAAAGACTTGGAAGGCGAGGGCGGTGAGCGTGTCGAAGTAGGTGAGGGGCCGCTCGCCGGAGTCGCGGGCGTACTGCTCGAGCGCGGGCCGGAGCGCGGCGAATCCCTCGCAGAACCGCCGGCGGGAGAGCCGGGCGCCGTCGAGCACGATCCGCTCCCGGACCGAGACGAGGTGCGGGGAGGTGTAGAGCCCCACGCGCAGGCCTGTGCCTTGCAGGAAGGCGGCGACCATGGTGGCCGTGGAGCCCTTGCCCTTGGTGCCGGCGACGTGGATCGTATCGTACCGGTGGTGGGGGTTGCCCAGGAGCGCAAGGAAGCGGCGGATGCCTTCGAGGCGCAGGTTCTTGACCACGGGCATGGTCTCGGGCTTGCGCTCGTAATTCACGAGGCCGTCGAGGTGCGCGAGCGCCTCCTCGTAGGAGGGCGTGGGAGAGGCCGTTGGGGGCATGGGCTTGGCTCCGCAATAGGGGCGGTCCCGCGCGCCTGCCTACTCTTCCTCTTCCTCTTCCGGGGCGGGCTTGGGCTATTCGGGTGGGGGATGTTAGAGCGCCGCCTCTTGATTGTGCCTTTCGAGTTCGCGGGCCGCCAACTTCTCTTCCGCCCACGCGTACAGCGGGACGGAGGTCTCCTTCTCCTCCAGGCGCTTGCGGAGTTCCAGGATCGCGCGCTGGAGCGGAAGATGGTCCTGGATGTCGACGAGCATGTCCTCGCCGAGCTCGGAGGCGAGGTGGGTCATGAGGGCCGAGCGGAGCTCGAGGCGCAGGTCGTCCGGCTCGATCTCGATCTCCTTTTCCTTCAGGGTCTCCCGGAGCTTCTGAAAATCGGGGTAGGCATCGGCCTTCTCCCCGTCGAAGGCGAGGAGGCTGCGGAAGGTCTTTTCGTGCCGGGGAAAGGCCCCGCGCAGGTATTCGGCGAGGTACTGGCTGTTGCGGAGGCGGATGCGGGCCTCGACGCTCCGCATGGGGATCTCGGCCTCTTCCTGGGGGAGGTCCGGCTCGATGCCCTTCTTGTGGATGCAGTCGCCGTTCGGCAGGTAGTATTTCGCCACGGTGATCTTGAGCGAGGTGCGGTGCCCGGTCGCGTTGATCCAGAGGAGCTGCTGCACGAGCCCCTTGCCGAAGGTCCTATCGCCCACGAGGAAGGCGCGCCGGTGGTCGCGCAGGGCGCCGGCCACGATTTCCGATGCCGAGGCCGTGGCGTTGTTGACGAGCACGGCCATCGGCAGGTCGGGATGGGTGCCGCGGCCGTGGGAGAAGTAGTCCTTCCGGTCGTGCGCGCCGGGCTTGCCCTGTTGGTAGACGATGAGCTTCTGCCCGGAGAGGAACTTGTCCGCCACCCGGATGGCCGTTTCCAGCATCCCGCCGGGATTGTTCGTGAGGTCGAGCACGAGGGCGCGCATGCCCTCCGCTTCAAGCTCGCGCAGCACCTTCTCGAGCTCGACGGGCGTGGTGTCCTCGCTGCCGAACCGTTCGATCCGGATGTAGGCGATCCGGTCGGGCAGCATCCGGCCCCGGACGCTCGGGATGTTGATCTTCTTGCGCGTGACCAGGAAGTTCTGCGGCTCGGTCCAGCCGCGTCGCCAGACGAGGAGATTCACCCGGGTGTTGGGGGGTCCCTTCAGCATCTGGACGATTTCGTTCTGGGTGAGATCCTGCAAGTCCTTCCCGTCGATCTTTTCGATCCAGTCCATGGCGCGGAGCCCGGCCTGGTAGGCCGGTTCGTTGTACATCGGAAGGAGAATCGTGAATCGCTGGTTGCGCATCCCGACCCACGCGCCGATCCCTCCGTACTCGCCGTCCATCTGTTCGTTGATATCGGTGAGGTCCGATTCGTCCAGGTAATCGCAGAAGGGATCGAGCGACCGGGCCAGGGCCTTGACCGCCGTGGTCGCCAGGTGTGTGCTCTCCAGCTTCTCTTTCTCCCGGCGGCGCTCCCCCTCGGTCCCGGATTCGTCTACGGGGTAGTTTTCGTGGATCTTCTCCAAGACCTCGGTGACGAGCTCGGCGGCGAATCGGTCCTGGGTGGCCTGGGGGTCGATGGAATCCCAGTGGCTCACGTCCAAAAGGAGGCGGGCGGAGCCGGGATCCAGGCTCGGGGATTCCGCCACCTGCCGCAGGAGCGGCGCCACGGTTTCGAACTCCCCCGCGGTCAGGGCGGCGCGCGCCTGATAGCGGAGGGCGTTCCGGGCGCTCTCGCCGATCCGGCCCGGCTTGAAGACCAGTCCCTGTAGGAGTTTCGCCGCGTCGCCCAGGGGCACCATGGCGGCGAGGGCGAGCGCCGCCTCCTCGCGGGTGCCCGGACTCTTGGCCTGCAAAAGCTCCTGCAGGCGGTCCTGAGCCGACTGCCCGCGCGTGAGCCGCCAGAGGCTCTTGGCCACCTCCACCTGCAGCCGCTCGGGCAGGGTCCGGTCCGCCATGAGCTCTCGCAGGCGGCTCGAGGCGTATTCGCCTCCCTCCACGCCGAGGGCGGCGGCCGCATCGATCCGCCGCTCCCAGGGCGCCTGTTCCGAGCGAACAAGCGCAACCAGCGCCTGGGAGCCTTCCCGCTGTTCTCCGATGGAGAGGAGCGCGTACCCCGCGGCCAGGGCCACCTTAGGGTCTTCGGAACGCGCGGCCTCCAGGAGCCAGGCGCGGTCTTGCGCGCCCTCCCTGGCCCATTCCTCCGCCGCCTCCCAAACCGGATCGCCCTCTTCCAGGGCTTGAACCTTCTCCAGTAACGCTTGATGCCGTTCCGCGGTCTCCGCCGCGGAGACGGCAAAGAACGGCGGCAAGAGAAGGAAAAAACACGAGAGCCATGCAGCGCACCCGTGCAAGGTGCGGGACGAGATTGAGAACATGATAACCTCCGAATCCAAGCCGAGAAACCCCGTTCGCTTGTGGGGATGCGTGCGTTATCCGCCGGCATCACAGGGGGTGCGCATTACCGCATAACCGGGACAACGTAGCATGGCGCTCCTCGAAAAGCAACTGGTTTTCCCATGGCCTGCCCATGCAGAGGAACGGCCCGTTTCCCGGGAGCATGAGCCATGACCCTTATTTCGGGAAAAACGCACCTCGAAATGAGCTTCTTTCCCGCTTTTCAGCTCGTTCGAGACCTTGGTAAGCCCCGTCAAAGCGTGATGGACGCTCTTTGCATACAACAAGGTCGGAACCTATAGGGCCATTGCGAGGAGCCTTTGCGACAAGGGGCGCTCCCCCTTTTCGATGATCCGCCATAGGGGGAAGTCCGGCAGGGGAGGGGAGATATTTTCCTCCCATGCCTGTAACCTGTTGCACGAACAGGGGTAGAAACAATTCGCTCCCGCTTTCCCTCCTGTACGATGCGCTGCTCCACGGAACATTTTTCTCTATCCCTCGCCGGCTTTTGCGGATATGATGCATAAAATATTCAATGGTCGCGTCGAAATAACAGGAGAACATTTTTTATGCTGCTTCGCAGTTCCCGTTCTGCGCTTTGCGGGGAGATCCCGATCCCCAGTTCCAAGAGCCACACGGTGCGCGCCCTGTTCTTCGGCCTCCTCGGCGAGGGAAGGAGCGTCATCCGGAATCCATTAGACTCGGGCGACACGCAGGCTGCGCTCGGAACGGTGCGTCAGTTGGGTGCTACGGTGGATGCGGGGGCGGAGTGGATCGTTCACGGGCTCGGCGGCGAGATTCTTCCGGCCCGCGAGACCGTGGACGTCATGAACAGCGGCACGACCCTCTACATCGCCATGAGCGTGGCCGCGCTCGCGCGGGGGAAGACCGAGTTCACGGGCGACGAGCAGATCCGGCGCCGCCCGGCGGAAAACCTCATGCGCGCCCTGCGGGACCTGGGCGCAAAGGCCGTTTCCCTGCGCGCGAACGGCTGCGCGCCGCTCACGATCGAGGGGCCGCTCCGGGGCGGAAGGACCATGATCGAGTGTCCCACCTCCCAGTATCTCACGAGCCTCCTTATGACAACGCCCCTGGCCGAACATCCGAGCGAAATCTCCGTGCCGCTCCTCCACGAGGCGCCCTACGTGGAGATGACCCTGCAATGGCTCGACAGCCTAAACATCCGGTACGAGCGGGAAGAAGATTTTTCACGATTCCGCATCCCCTCCGGACAGCGCTATCCCGCCTTCGACCGGCAGATGCCCGGCGATTTTTCGAGCGCCGCCTTCTTTTTGTGCGCTGGCGCTGTCGCCGGCGGTCCGATTTTGCTCAAGGGCCTGGACTTGAACGATGCCCAGGGGGACAAGGCCGTGGTGGACTATCTCCGCGCCATGGGGGTCCGGATCGAAGAGGAGGCAGGGGGCTTGCGCGTCCTGGGCGGGGAGCTCGTGGGCGCCGACCTTGACCTCAACGCCACGCCGGACGCGCTGCCGGCCATGGCCGTGACGGCCTGTTTTGCCCGGGGCAGGACGCGCCTCGGGAACGTGCCCCAGGCGCGCCTCAAGGAAACCGACCGGATCGCGGTCATGGCCCAGGAGCTCACCCGGCTCGGCGCCCGTGTGACCGAGCTTCCGGACGGGCTAGAGATCGTCGGAAGCCGCCTCAAGGGCGGCCGTGTGCACGGCCACGCCGACCATCGCGTGGTCATGAGCCTCTGCCTCGCGGGATTGCGCACCCCGGAGCCGGTTGTCATCGACACGGCCGAATCCGTCGCCGTAACCTTCCCCAGCTTCCCGGAAAAGATGGCCGCTCTCGGAGGGGATGTGGCCCTCCTTCCGGAAGATTGATTCAAGGGCCGCCAAGGCCTCGATGTGCCCGTTCCGCGCGAAAATCCCATACGAACCCTAAAATCCCTCCCATTCCAGCCCCAATATCCCCAACGCAACATAATATATATTATAGGACATACTAATTCTATGTAAGAAACTCATGGAAAAAGGAACCCATGGGAACACGCCCGTTCCGAATCTTGCAATGGCAAACTGTTCCAATCCCTGCAATGAAAAAAGATGCTTATAAGCAGAAGATTGATCGTATCGCCTATCATTGCCGTAATATCAACCCGATCGAATTAAAACATTTTTAGTGATTAAGACAAATCATGCCACACTGTCTTGTTTTTCGCTTTCACGACGAATAGATCATGTTATAATTTAATGGGAGGTGGACGAGCATGACCAAAAACATGATAAAAAAGCATCAGAAACAGATAAAAAGTATAATTTTATAAACCTACATTTTTTACTTGTCAAAAAGGAGGAGTAAAACCAGGTGTCTATACAGGATCAAAAAATCGATAAGCAACAGCTAAAAAAATATCAATCCGTTGCAACGGAGATGCGCCATATTCTTTTGGCCAATCTCTCCATGATCGCGGAGATACCCGCGCCGACCTTTCAGGAAACCGGACGGGTGGAATTCCTCATCAACCGGTTTTGCGAGCTAGGCCTGCAAAATGCCTCCAGTGACGAGATGGGAAATGCGCTCGGCGTGCTGCCCGGACAGGAAGCGGAACGGAACATCCTTCTCGTGGCCCACGTGGACAATGTTTTTGATGAAACGGAAGACCATGCCGTCACCCTTCAAAAAGACACGATCAACGGCATAGGCCTGGCGGATAATGCACTTGGCTTGGCAGCGCTCGCAACGCTTCCCACCCTTCTTGAAGCCCTGGGAATCCGCCTGCGGTCCCACCTGGTTTTTCTCGGGGATTCGCAGAGCCTCGGACGCGGAAACCTCCAGGGCATGCGGTTTTTCTTGAAGAACAGCACGATGGCCTTTTCCCAGGCGATCGTGCTGGAGGGCGTGCCGCTCGGTTGCTTGAGCTACCATTCGGTGGGCATGATACGGGGCGAGATCCGCTGCCTTCTTCCGGACGAGTACGACTGGTCTCAATTCGGAGTTATTGGGGCGATCCAGACCCTGAACGAGGTCATTTGCCGCATGGCCGAGATACGCATCCCGAAGCGACCCCGCACATCCATTGTCTTTGGGTCCATCGAGGGCGGCGAATCCTTCAGCGACATTGCGACTCAGGCAAGCCTCCGCTTCGAGATTCGCAGCGAATCCGCCGGTATTGTGAGCGAAATCCGGCAGGAGATCTCCGACATCATCGCCGAGGTCTCCTCCAAGATGGGCGAGGAGATTGTCTTTGAGATCGTTGCGCGCAGGCGCCCCGGTGGGATTCCCTTTCAGCACCCCCTGGTTCAAACGGCGCGTAACGTGATGAAGGGATTGGGGATTCCGCCGAGGATCTCCCCCAGCCTCTCGGAGCTTTCCGCGTGCAAGGCCCACGGCATTCCGACCATCGTCATCGGCCTCACGGAGGGGGAGCACATCAACCGGAGGGACGAAATGCTCCAAATTCCGCCGATCTTCAAGGGACTGGCGCAATGGCTCGGCATCCTCCAAGCCATCGACCAGGAGGACTGACATGGACATCCGGGAGTGGATCCGAAACAACACCTTTCACCACTCCCAATTCTGGGACATCAAGGCCATCGTTCGGGAGAAGGAGAGGCAGAACCTTTCCATCTCCCTGTGCATCCCCACACTGAACGAGGAGAAGACCATCGGCAAGGAGGTGGTCATTTTCAAGTCCGAGCTCATGCAGCGCTATCCCCTGCTCGACGAAATTGCCGTAATCGACTCCGGTTCCGAGGACCAGACGCGCGAAGTGGCCTCCGGGTACGGCGCGGAGGTCTACCTGGCGCGCGAAATCCTTCCCGAAATGGGCGACCGCCGAGGCAAGGGCGAGAACCTCTGGAAGGCCATATACCAGCTCAAGGGAGACATCCTTGTCTACATCGACGCGGATATCAAGAATATCCATCCACGGTTTGTATACGGCCTTGTCGCGCCGCTTGTGTATCATCCGCAACTGCTTTACGTGAAAGCGTTTTATGACCGACCTCTTGTCTTTTCTCACGGGGTGCGCCCTTCCGGTGGCGGCCGCGTGACGGAGATTCTCATTCGCCCGCTCTTCAGCCTTTTCATCCCGGAATTGTGCGCTTTCATCCAGCCCTTGTCCGGGGAATATGCGGTTCGGCGGAGCGTGCTGGAATCCATCCCCTTTCCCATCGGGTATGGGGTGGAAACGTCGCATCTGCTTGACGTGCACCACCGCTGGGGCATCGAGGCCTTTGCCCAGACCGATCTTGACCAGCGCGTGCACCGCAACCAGCCCACGAGGGACCTCGCCAAGATGTCCTTCGGCATTCTGCAGACCTTTCTCTTTCGCCTGCATTCCCAGGGGCGCCTGAAGGACTTGCCGAGCATGAGCGACCTGCTCCGGCAGTTCCAGGCGCACGACAAATCCTACGAGATGCTCGAATATAAAATCCGGGTGGAGGAGCGTCCGCCCATGATCGAGGTCCCTGCCTATCGTCAGAAGCGCGGGCTGCCGTCATGACCCTGGACCTGGCCGTAGCCATCGTGCACTACCACCTCCGCCCCGGCGGGGTGACCGGCGTCATCGAGCAGACGGTCGAGACGCTCGACGCGCACGGCATTCCCAGCGTGGTGCTCACGGGCGAACCCTCCCCTGTTCCCCTGGAGTACCCGCTCCGGTTTCACCTGGATGAAGACCTTGGCTACCGGTCGGGAACGGCGCATGCGCCGGTCGACGAGGTTGTGAAGCGCCTCCGCCGGACCGCCGAGGAGGCCCTGGGCGAGCCGCCCAAGGTGTGGCATTTTCACAACCATGCGCTGGGAAAAAATCTCAACACCCCCCTGGTGGTCGAGGCCCTGGCGAGGGACGGGGCACCCCTCCTCCTCCAGCTGCACGACTTTTTGGAGGACGGACGTCCGGAAAACTACCGCCGGCTCCTGCAGCACATTGGCCGGGGCGATCCCGATCGCCTCGCGGCCGTCCTCTATCCCCAGGCGCCGCACGTGCACTACGCGGCGCTGAACGGCCGCGATGCCGCTTTTTTGAAGGAGGCGGGCGTAAAGCCGGAGCGCATCCACTGCCTTCCGAATTCCGTCTACCGCCCCCGTGAAACCACGCAGATCCTGGGCAGGCGCCGGGAAGGCAGGGCCCCCGTGTACCTCTATCCCACGCGCGCCATACGCCGGAAGAACCTGGGCGAGTTTCTCCTGTGGGCCGCCCTTGCCGAGCAGGGGGTGCGCTTCGCCGTCACGCTCTCCCCGCGCAATCCGGCGGCGCGGGGCGCCTACGAACGCTGGGTCGCCCTGGCGGAAAATCTAAAGCTTCCGGTGGATTTCGAAGTGGGCGCCGGCGCATCCGTGCGGCTGGCCTCCCTCCTGCAAGAGGCCCACGCCGCAGTCTCGACAAGCGTGGCCGAAGGCTTTGGGCTGTGCTTTCTCGAACCGTGGCTACAGCATTGCCCGGTCATCGGGCGGAAGCTCCCGGAGATTACGAGCGAGTTCGAGGCGGAGGGAGTGGATCTCTCGGGCTGCTACACCTCCTGCCCCGTGCCGATCGAGTGGGTCGGAGGGGACCACCTGCGCCGGGTCATGGCCCAAGGAATGAAGGCGACCTTCGCTTCCTACGGGAGGACGGGCTCCGACAGCAACGTTGAAGACGCCCTGCAGGCGGCCCTGGAGGGAGAGACGGTGGATTTCGGCCGCCTGGACGAAACCCTGCAGGAGCACGTGATCGATCGCGTTGTGGTTTCCAGGGATGCGGCGCAGTGGCTTCGCGCGCGCCGTATCTTTCCCGCCGAGGTTCCGCAGGAGACGATCGAGGCGAACAGCGACTGTGTCCGGCGCGAATACAGCCTGGAGCGCTACGGCGAGAATCTCCTGCTCGTCTACGAGGACGTGATGGCCTCTCCGAAAGGGCCTGTGGAAGCGCTCAACGGGAATGCGCTCCTCGACCGCTTTCTTTCGCCCGAGCGCTTTTTCCTGCTCAGGACGTGATCATGAAGGGCCGCTCCCCTGCCCCGCCAAGCGATGCCGCGTTCCTGATCGAGCGCATCCGCGCGCTTGCGAGCCCGATGGACCCTGTTCCCACCGGCGTCCTTCCCAAGCTCCGGCTCATTTCCGGCATCCGCGCCGTGCTCCTGGACGTCTATGGAACGCTTGTCATCTCCGGAAGCGGCGAGGCGGGCTCGACGGATCCTCGCCACATGGCGGGCGCGCTGCGGGAGGCGCTTCGCGCCTGTGGATCGCGGGGCGATTTGTCTCGGCCCGCGGAACGCGGGGCGGTTCTGTTCGCGGAACGCATCCGTGCGCATCATGAGAGCGCCTTGGCCGCGGGCATCTCCTTCCCCGAAATCGAAATCCGCTCCCTCTGGAGCGAGGTCCTGCGCGCCCTTGGGGAGGAGGGGCTCCTGCAGGAAGAGGACGCGCGTCTTTCGCTTGATCGGCTGGCCGTGGAGTTCGATTGCCGCGCCAATCCCGTCTGGCCCATGCCGGGCGCCGGAGAGCTTCTCGCCCTGCTCCGGGCGCGCGGCCTGGCCCTGGGGATCGTCTCCAATTCGCAGTTCTACACGCCGCTTCTTCTGGAAGCCCTCTTCCGGGCGCCGCTCGAGGCCTTGGGAATCGCCGCGGATCTTTGCGGGTGGTCCTATCTCCTGGGAGAGGCCAAGCCCTCCCCCGCCCTGTTCCGCGGAGCGCTCGCGGCCCTGGCCGATCGCTTCCGCGTCCAGCCGCACGAAACCCTGTATATCGGCAATGACATGCTTAACGACGTCCGCACGGCTCAGGGCATGGGGTGCCGCGCCGCGCTCTTTGCCGGGGACGCGCGCTCCTTGCGCCTCCGCCGGGATGATCCCTCCTGCCGGGACCTTCGCCCCGACGCCATTGTCACGAGCCTCCACCAGGTGGGGCGCATCGTGGGCGAGCCTATGCGGGGATGAGCCAGAGCGCCTGGAAGGGATCGAGCGCGATCCCCGTCCTCGGACGGAAGGCGGCCCCGTGCAGGAGGTCCGTCGCGGTCTTCTTCCCCTCCAAGAGGGAGAGTATCCTTTTCCCCGGGAGCGCGATGCGTCGGTTCTGCACGTTGTGCAGGGCGAGGACTCGCTCGGAGCCGTCCGGCGCGGTCCGCTCCAGGGCGAAGAGCTCCTCCCCCAGGTCCAGCACGCGCTGGGGCGCGGCAGGATGAAAGGCCGGGTGCGCGGCGCGCACGCGCAGGCGATGGGCGAGTTCGGTGAAGACCCGGTGGGCGGGCGAGGTCGTATCCGCGAGCACCCCCTCCAGTTCCTCCGCGTCCCATTTCCGTCGATTGATGGAGCGGGCCCGGCCCGTGGCCTCCACGGCCTGGAGGTCGTTGGGGGTGGCGGTGAAGCTGTGGAGGTACACGGCCGGCACGCCCGCCAGGGAGAGCGGGATGGTCTGGGAGCAGAGGAACGCAGCGATTTGCCGGTCCGTGCCTTCGTGCCGGCCGTCGCCGAGGGCGCTGAAGTAGCTCGCGTTCGCCTCGTAGGGGGTTTCCGTTCCGTCGGGCCGGGTGCGGGTGGAGATCCGCGCC
>JAZDLH010000105.1:0-2671 GCA_043802275.1 Planctomycetota bacterium | reverse complement strand
GAGAAGGCCTTTCAGAAATTCGTCCCGCTCCCGCGCGGTGAGGATCCCCTCGATCGGCCGGAGGCCGATCCCGTCGTGGGAGGCCGTGAAGTTCAAAAAAGCGCAGCCTTCCGGCGGCGCGGAGAGGCCCTCGGCCCATCGGGTGAGGGGACGCGCGCTGCCGCTTCGGAGGGCGTGCAGCACGAGGGGCGGCAGGCCGAACCGGTAGACCATGTGCGCCTCGTCTCCGGCGCCGAAGTAGCTCACGTTCTCCGCGTGGGGCACGTTCGTTTCGGTGACGAGGATCGCCTGCGGGGAGACGTAGGAGAGGATGTCGCGCAGGAGCTTCACGATTTCATGCGTCTGCGGCAGGTGGATGCACGGGGTGCCGGGCTCCTTCCAGAGGTAGGCGATCGCGTCGAGGCGGATCATCCCCGCGCCCATGGACAGGTACAGGAAGAGGATATCGAGCATTTCGAAGAACACGTCGGGATTGGCGAAGTTGAGATCCGCCTGATCCGCGCCGAAGGTGGTCCAGATCCGCCGCGGTCCCAAGGGGGTCAGGACCTCGGTCAAGAGGGGGCTCGATCGCGGCCGCACAACCTGCGAGAGGTCCTCCCCGGCGTCCCTTTCCAGGAAATAGCGCCGTCCGGGCAGGATGCCGTTCAGGTAGTCCTGGAACCACGGTCCCCGCACCGAGGCGTGGTTGAGCACGAGGTCGAACATGAGGCGGAAGCGCGCCCCGATCGCCCGGATGTCCTGCCAGCGGCCGAGCTCCGGCCGGACGGTTCGGTAGTCGGTCACGGCGAACCCGTCATCCGAGGAATAGGGGAAGAAGGGCAGGATATGCACGGTGTTCACGACCCCCGTGAGGCGTTCCTCGAGAAAGCGGCGGAGGGTGCGGAGCGGCTTTTCGTCCGCGCGCCGGATCGTGTCGCCGTAGGTGATGAGCACGGCGTCCTGTTCGGTCAGGGGGCGGGCCGCCTGTCGGCCTAGGAAGAGGCCGGAGCCGACGCCGTAACGGCCGACGAACATGGCGAGGCGCCCGAGACAGGCATCGGCGCGGGCGCCGTAGAGCGCTTCGAAGCGCTTGCGGAAGCGCTGCACCGTGCTGTCCGTCCAGAGCGGTTTCATGCCGAAATCCCCTTCCGGTCGGGCCGCGGCCCCGGGCGCGCCCCGGCCTTACAGGCCGGAGACGTTCATGACGAGCGCCAGGAGATTGCGCCGCAGCACCGCGTAGCTGAAGAAGCGCTGCGCCACCGCGTAGTTGTGATTGACCGTTGCCCGGCGCTCTTGCTCGTCTTCCAGGAGATGGCGCACCTCCTCGGTCGTCTCGCGGGTGACAAAGCCTTCCATCACGACCACGCGGAAGTTGAAGGGCTCGATATCCCGGCCGAAGATGGCGTAGCGGTTGATGAGAAGGGGCTTTCGGAAGTAGACCGCTTCGAGAAAGGCGTTCCCGAACCCCTCGTAGAGGCTGGGGTACGTCACGAGGTCGGCCTGCGGATACAGATCCCACAGGGTGAAGACCTTGTGGCCCTGGTTGTCGACCTGGCGACGGTCGCCGATGCGGGTGGAAATGAAGCGAAGGTCCACGCCGGATTCCCTGGCCATCTCCCGCAGGATGCCCGCGTAGGCCATGCCTTCGTCGCCCGCCTCGTGCGAGATGACGAGCTTGCACCTGGGATTGCGCAGCATCTCGACGAGCTGGATGGCGTGCTCGATGCCCTTGCGCGGGATGACGCGCGTGGGCTGAAGGATCATGATGTCGTCCGGGGCGAGCCCGATCTCCTCGCGGACCTGGGCGGCGTAGGCGTCCGGCGGATTGGGCGGGTGCTCGAAATCCAGGACGTTCGGAATCCGCATGGAGGAGATGCCCTTGCGCCAGGAGAGCTCCTCCTGCGCCGCCTGGTTGATGACCACGTGCTGGAGTTTCCGTTCGCGCGGGGGAAAGGCCATCTCGAGGTAATCGGAGACGGCGTTCACCTGGAAGCGATGCCGCTCCCAGTAAAAGTCGTGGTGGTGCGCGATGGCCGGCACGCGCGTCTCGGCCATGAATTCCGTCACGGCGACGCCGAGGGGAAGATGCAGGGGAATGGTGAGGACGTTTTCGAGCACGAGGATGCTGATGTCGAAGCTCCGCACGAATTCGTACAGCGTCCCCTTCAGGTACTCGGAGAGGTCCCGGATGCGGGCGCTCACCAGGCGGCTGCGGCGCGTCCGGCCCCAGATGCGGTCGTTCAGCCACCGGATCTCCGGGTGGCCGAAGTGCGCCTCGGGCACGCAGAGGCTCATGTCCGGCGCCCGGTCCAGGCGGCCGCCGTACCAGAAGCTCTTGTGGAAATCCTCCCAGAGGACCTGGGCCCACTTGGCGCTTTCGAGGGAGACGCCGTCCGTGCCGGCGAAGCGGGTGGAGATGAAGCCGAATCGTTCGGGCATGGCCGCCTCCCTCGCAAAACCGCTTCCGCGGGCTCCTTTTGCCGCTTGTCACCTTTTTTATCATAGGCCCCCGCGGGAAGGGATGCAAGCCGCAAGGGAAGAAGAACGCCTGTTTTCCCCGGCGCATTCGGGACGGCCTTAAAATTAAGTTGACCCTATTCCATGAAAAGGGTAGATTTCTGCATATTCAAAGCCCATCTCGTGGGGACTCAAAGGAGAGAACGATGAAGACGAAGTGGTGCGGTTTTCTGGT
>JAZDLH010000104.1:0-7989 GCA_043802275.1 Planctomycetota bacterium | reverse complement strand
GATGGTACAGATGGCGCGACTTGACAATCTCTTCTTGCTCGAATATGGTTTAGATCGAGTTCTTTCTACCGGGATAGGCGTATGCTGGACACCATGAACCCTTTTTTTGTTCGGACCTTTGTGGCGGAATGCCATGCCCATTTGGATTCCATTGCCTCCCGTCTCCCGGCCCTCCAGGCACCGGATCCGGTCCTGCGCCGGGAGGCGATCCGCGCCATACTGCGGGCGCTTCACAGCATCACGGGCGCCGCCGGATTTTTGGACCATGCGCCGCTGGAGCAAGCCGGTTGCGCCCTGGAGTCCCTGCTCGCGGCTTGTCGCGGTCGGGAACAAAGACCCCCTCGAGAGGTTATGCAGGCGCTTCGGGCGGGCGCGGCGGTTCTGCGGGCCCTTCTCCGGGAATTTTCCCGGGCGAATGAGCTCGCGGCCTCGACAAAGCCGCCCGCTTTTCCCGAGTTCGGGCGCACGGCCGCAAGCCCGCCGGTTGCAACGTCGCTTCCCACCATGGTGCAAAACCTCGCCCGCGCACGGCACAAGGAGGCGCATCTTCTCGTGGAAGACGAGGGGGCCCTGCTGGACACGGAGCTCTTCGCGGTTTTGCTCTCCTCCATCGTTCACCTCCTCCGGAATGCCGTGGAGCATGGGATCGAGGGGCCTCGGCAACGCCTCGCGCTCGGCAAGACCCGGCAGGGCGAGATCCGGCTTCGCGTCTTGGGCACGAGGGGCGAATGTTGCCTCATTGTGCGGGACGACGGGGCGGGCATGGACCTCGAGCGGCTGTCCATCGCCGCGGTGGAAGGAGGGTTTCTCGACCCCGAGGCCGCGAGGGACTTAAACCGCGGGCAGAGGCTCGAGCTCGCCTTTCTCTCCGGCCTCTCCGCGCCTCCCGGGCCGGGCGGACACAGGGGGCATGGAATCGGGCTCGACGCCGTCAAGGAGTCCGTGGAGCGGCTGGGCGGAGCCGTGACCCTCGAGAGCGAGCCCGGACGGGGCACGACCGTCACGCTCGCCTTCCCGGCCGCCTCGCCGCTGGGGGAAACCGCGCGCGCCTGAGGGCCCGCGTCCCGGCTCAGCCGGAGACGCGGAAGTCGAGCACGCGGCACTCCATCTTGGTATAGGGATGGTCCTCGGGGTCGCCCCAGTAGTTTTCCCGTTTCTTGGTGGTGAGGGGCTTCACCTTCGGATCGACCGAGCCCGTCATCTTCTTGACCGAGCCGGACGGGATCACGCCCTGGTAGAGGAAGGGCACGATGGCGAGGAGCTTCTCCTGCGGGTCGAAGAAAAGAAGCACCCCGGAGACGGCGCTCACGTGGTAGGCGAGGTGGTTGCGCAGGCGGAAGAAATACTCGCCCGATTTCCAATCCTCGTTCTGCCAGCGGAAGGTCTTGCCCTCCACGCCCTTGGTGTTCCGGTCTCCAAGGCGGAGAAAGAGGGAGTTCGCCTTGCGGTGGAGGGTTTTCTCGCGCAGGGGCGCCGGCTCCCTGGCGAGCGGGACGAGCGGCGCGAACTGGGCGGCGGGGACGACGTAGTTCATCTCCTGTCCGTTCCGAAAGATGGGCACGGCGAGACCCGCGAGCGCGCCGCGCTTGTCCAGGACGGGCGCGCCGCTTAGGGACGGGGCGAGACTGGCGGCGATCTGGAGGAGGGAGTCGTTTTCGACCTTCCGAAAGCCGCTCACCACCCCCTGGGCGTAGGTGCCCCGCAAGCCGGGGCTGTTCCCCACGATATAAACCTTATCGCCGAGCGAGACGGTGCATCCCGGATCCGCCTCGAGCGGGGGCGCGTTCACGCCCGTGATCTTGAGGAGCAGAAAGTCGCTCCGGCCGTCCGCTCCCACCACCCCTTCGATGTCGTGCTCCTGAAGGTCGCCCACGAGGCGAGCCGTCCCTCGGACCGCGCGCTCGAGCACATGGGCGTTCGTGAGCACCGTGTCCGGCCGGATGAAGAATCCGCATCCATAGGAACACGGATGTCCCGCGCTGTCGTAGAGGGAGAGAAGCGCCACCGAGGGGAAGCACCGTTCGGCGAGCTCGGACCCCCGGTTGAAGAAAGCGAAGAGGCGCCGCAAGATCAGGATGAGAAGCATACCGCTCTCCTCGCCGCCGGACCCCCCGGTTGCAGGCTGTCAAAACCGGGTTGGCCGACCGGCGGCGCATATCTTGGCCGATCCCGCGCTTTCGCATCTCGGGCAGAAAGGGGCGTTCCTCCCGTGTTGGGGAAGAGCCGACGCAGGACCCTCTTCTTCCAATGATAACGTCAAAACTTCTGCCGTTCTCCAGCGCCCCGGAGACGACCGGGAATGCCCCTCGCCAAGCGCAACCGGTCGGCTGTGGCCTCTGCCGGCCAACCCTGCTGCCTTATTATATAATAATAAAGAAGAAGGCCCATTTTCGAACAGATTTTTTTATTTTTCCGGCATCCGTTCCCTTCGATGCGGCGATGCGGAAGGCCCGCGCCACGGGCTACCGCAACCAGGATAATCGTCCGCTTGACACGGTCGGGCGGTTCGCTAAAATGTCGGAGGTTAACCGAACAACCAAGGAACAATAGCTGCGTATCCGGCTCCTTATCAGGAATCCCGCCATTGTCCCGGCGGCCAGGGGCGTCCTTTGCGGGAACCTCGACAAGTGCCGGGCGGTATGCCCTGGACTACGTGACCGGCTCCCGGACAGGGGACGCCCGCAATGACCCGCACGACAACAAATTCCGGTAATTTTCCCCGTGAAGGGGAGGAGGGGATCTGGTCAAGACCTCCCCGGCCATTCCCCTTTCGCGCAAGCGGACCTTGTTTCTCCTCATGGGGCTTGCATTCGTCTCCGCCTTCGCCTGCCAGGGGAGCCGGGGGCTTTACGAGACGACCGAGGGCCGCTATGCCGAGTGCGCCCGCCAGACGCTCCACACGGACGACTGGGACGAGCCGGTACTGAACGGCGAGAACCACTGGTCCAAGCCCCCGTTCACCTACTTTTGCATCATGGGCGGCATGCTCCTCGCCGGGGAGAAACAGTAAGAGGCCTCCTCGCGGGGAGTCCGTCGGCTCCACGCCGTTCTTGACGCCGTGGACGCGGCAAAGAAACCAATGGCGAACCGGCACGTTTCACCAAATATATCGCAACAATTGTTAATGAAGGTCGGCGACATTTTGCAGGCAATTGTCGAGAAGCTTCAGTCTCTCTTCTTGCTCCTTGCTGTCCCACCCACTGGATAGCCAATCCGCGTCGATATTTTCACGAAACACGGCAAGGTCTTTCTTGAACTCCCCCCGCAGCTCATCCGTGACGGGGTAACTTTCTGGTCCCTTCATGACATACAAGTACTTTTTATACAACTTGTCCTTGTGAATAGGGATAAAGGAAGCCGATCCACCCCCCCCGTCCGCAATTTCAATACCGCCATCAAATGAAACGGGCCCCAAGAGTGGCCTTGACCACCCATGAAAGCGGAAGTAGGCAAAATCATGCCGGCAATTCTCGCCCAGGATATTTTCGTAGATCGACTTGCCCATATTGTGGTTTGTAGAATCCGCAAGCACTCTTTTTTCACCCACCGTCCCAACGTTGGCCGGAATAAAATAATCCTCGCGGCTGTCGGGGAGCAAGCGATTATATTCCGTGATATGGACGTGTACCATGGCGCCGCATTTTTTACAGATAAACCGCGTATGGGTATCCGTCTTTGTAATAAGCATCGCATAAATAACGACCGGTGGAAGCACCAGAATGATGATCCGGAAAATAGTCCTCGCACGAGGATGTTTTGTGCCCCCGGCGCCCACGGCGATCCCTCCTCTGCAAAAAGATTCCGCCCTTGCGGACCTCCGTAATGGCCGGACCGCGGCTTCCTTATTATAGTTTTCCGCCCGCCCATTTGCACTTTAGTCGGATGCGATTGATCTTTGCCTTACGTCTCCCCCTCGTCGGGCTCGGCGTGGTCGAGGTAGGCGAGGAGGTGCTCGAGGTGGGTGCGGCTGAAGTTCAGGTCGCACCCCAAGTCATGGATGCGGCCGACCCAGCGCTCGGCCTCCTCGCGCGTGGCAAAGCCCTCGGGCAAGCGTCCGGCGCGGAGCTCTCGCGCCCACGGCGCCACCCGGCGCCTGAGGAGGAGCCAGTAGCGGTTCTCGATCTTGCCGCCGTTCTCGAAGAAGAAGCCCGCCTCGCGCGAGAACCGGATCAGGGCGTCCGCCTCCTCCACGAGCGCGAGGTCCGGCTTCTCCACGAGGCGCTCCATGACCGAGAGCACGAGCTCGGCCATGGCGGCCGCGGCCCCGGTGCGGTTGACGGCCAGGTTGTAGGTCTCGGCCTCCTTGAGGATGGCCTTCGCCTCCTCGGCGGCGGCGGGGTCCCATCCGCCGTCTTCCGCCATGCGCCTGCACGCGGCCAAAAACCGCGAGGCAAGCACGGACTCGGACAAGACGCGCAGCGCCTCGGGCGGGGCGACCTCGTGCTTGCGGAAGAGTCCGAGGTGGGGCTTGAAGTCGTCGTAGGCGCGCGCGAAGGTCTCGGCCACCTCGGCTACGGGCCGGTCGAGCGCGCGGTTGAAAAGGAGCGCGCGCGGCTCTTCCGGGAGGTCCTTGAGGGAGAAGCTCCCCCTCTCGGCGGCCTCCCGGAGCGCCTTCTTCGGCAGGGCGCGCCGGTCCTTGAGCCACGAGCGCGCCGCGTCTGCGCCCTCGCACGCCTCCACGAAACAGGAGAGCGACCCGTCGGGGAAGAGCGCCACGAGAAACGTAAAGAGCGTCTCCGCGTGGATCGAGAGGTCCTCGAGGCGGAGCATCCCGGAAAAGAGCTCCCGGTCCTTGGTGCGCGAGCGGCTTGTCTCCTCCAGGGCCACGCCGTAGGCGTAGGGGGGCCGCTCCAGGCCGAACATCTCCATCATGGCGTAGCAGGCCGCCACCTTCTCCGGCGGGTAGACGCTGGGGATCACGAGCTTCTTGAGGACTCCCGCGCCGGTCTCGTACTCCCCGCGGTTCGAGCGCGCCTTCTCCAGTCCCTCAAGGAGGAGGGGCAGGAGGTCCTCGCCCGCCGCGGCCCGGGCGTGCTCGGCCGCGCGGAGGGCGTAGCGCATGTTTTGCACGGGCTCCACGCCCGAGATCTCGGCGAAGAACCAACCGCAGGAGGTGTACATGAGCATGGCGTTTTTCTGCATCTCGAGAAGGCGCCAGGCGGCTCCCTCGCGCGCAAGGTCCTTTCGAGCGCCGGGGGCGTGGGCATCGAGGAAGCGGGCGCGATTTTCCGGAGAGCGGTCGAGAAGTACGGAGATGTAGGCGTCGCGCGCCTCCCACGGATCGTGGAAGAGGCCCGAGCCCTCGCGCTCGAAGATCGCGTCGAGGCGCCGGCGGAGGGCGTCGAGGGTCTCGCGCAGGGGCGCACGCCAGTCCTGCTTCCACCAGTCCTCGCCGCCCGTGGTGCAGCCGCAGGCGCGATACCAGCGGTCCACGCCGTGGGCGCAGCTCCAGCTCGAGCCCTCGCCCTTTTCGCCCTCGTAGAGCTCCGCCTCACAGGCGGGCGGGTTTTTCGCAAGAAAATGGGCGTAATTCACGACGGACTCGCCGTGACCCTTGATGAGCGCCTCGTAGAAGTAGGCGAGGCACATCTCGCCGTAGGGCTCGTGGTGGCCGTAGCTCTCGCCGTCGCTCGCGGCCGAGACAAGCTCGTGCCCCTTCTCCTCGGGGGAGAAGGCCGCCTCGAAGCGCGCGGCCATCTTCTCCGCGTCGCGCAAGAGGTGCTGGAAGGCGATCGCGTGGGAGAGGGCCCCGTCGTAGAAGAAGACGTCGAGATGCCGGTGAAAGAGCTTGCGGCCGGAAGATGTCCGGTCGAAGAGGCGGTAGGCCCGGCGCGTATCGAGGGGCGTCTTGCCGCGCTCCCGCCAGGCGTTCTCGCTTAAGGGACGAACGCGGGCGGCCTGGTCCGGCGCGAGGATGATGAAACGGACGCCGTGGTCGATGAGCGTGCGCACCGTGGCCGTGTTCACCGCGCACTCGGAGAGCCACATCCCCTCGGAGGGCCTGCCGAAGTGGTGCGCGAAGTCCGCGAGGCCCCAGACGACCTGGGTGTGGCGGTCGCGGGCGCTCGCCAGGGGCATGATGAGGTGGCTGTAGACCTGGGCGATGGCGTTGCCGTGGCCGTCCAGGCGCTCGGCGCTCTTCCGGTCGGCCGCGAGGATGCGGCGGATGGTGTGGGGGTGATGGTCCGCGAGCCATTGGAAGAGGGTGGGGCCGACGTTGAAGGAGATGTTCAGGAAGTTGTTGGCCAGCCGGTCGATGCGGCGCTCGGCGTCGTGGATGCGGGCGCGAGCCGAGGCGGCGTAGCACTCGGCTGTGATGCGCTCGTTCCAGTCGTGGAAGGGCGCGGCGCCCGGCTGGCGTTCGACCGCGCCGAGCCACGGGTTCTCGCGCGGGGGCTGGTAGAAGTGCCCGTGAATGCAGACGTGCCGGTTGAGATGGGCCATGGAGACGCCTTTTGTGTCCGTTGGCGCGCGGGGGATTTTTACCGCTCGACGCCCGAAACAACGCCCTTCTCCCGCTGGTCCCGCCGTGCGCGCTCTCGGCGGGGGGGGGTCACGGCCGGACGAATTTCTCCTCCCAGTACACCTCGCCCGCGCCCACCGTGATCTCGTAGTACGATCCCTTGGCGGTAAGCGATCCCGCGCAGAGGAGGTCGCACCGCGTGGCCAGCGCACAAGTATAGGGCGTGTGCACGTGCCCGGCAAGATAGAGCCGCGCGCGGAAGGACTCCAGGAGCTTCCGCAACCGGTCGGCCTCTTCCAGGCCGCGAAGCGCCGGAAGCTCCCGCCCGTCCGCCAGGCAGACGGGATAGTGCCCGAGGACGATCCGCACGGGCGGCTCGTCGTTCGCCGCGCCGCGGGGGGGCCGGGCGGCCAGGTGATGCAGGGTAATCCACTGGGCGGGCTTTATCCGGCCGTTCGCGGAGAGCCAGCCGCGGGGCTTCGCCTGCAGGAGGAGCACGAACTCCACCGGCCCCACGCGCGCGATCCGCACCCCGCCGGCCAGGGGCTCGCCCCCCTCGTCGATGGGCTCGTCCCCGCCGAATTCCTTGAGCAGCGCGGCCACCATCTGCGCGGCCTGGGGGTCGTTCACATAGGCGTCGTGGTTGCCGGGCACGTAGAGCACGCGCACGCCGCTCTTGGCCAGGGCGTGAAGGCCGACACTCGCCGCCTCGAGCTCCGCGGGGGCGCCGAGCTGGGCCAGGTCGCCGGTCACGGCCACGACCTCGGGCGGGTGCTGGAAGGCCGCCTTGAGGAACGCCTGCCAGCGTTCGGGCCGGTGCGCCCACTGGCGGCGGACGACCCAGTTCAGCCACCCGGCCCAGCGCTTGCTCCGGAGGGCCCGAAGGTCGAGCGGCCGGCAGAAGTGGAGATCCGAGCAGTGAAGGATGCGCATGCGGGCGGCCCCTGGTTACGGTCCCAAAAGAGACCTTCATGATACGTTTCGCACCGTCCCCATGCAAGACGGAGGTCCCACGGAGGGAGAGAAGGGAAGCCCGGCCGGGCTTGCGCGCGCTCCCCTTTGGAGCGGGCGGGACTCGCGCAAAACCGGGGGGATGTCCCTTCCGCGCTTGACAGGAGGGCGTTTTTGCGTAGGCTAAGGCAGCCCCGGCGCGAGCCCGGCGATTTTTGTGCGACTTCGATTGAGGGAATTGAAAACAAGACGACGGGGAATGAAACAGGTCATGGGAAGAAACGAGATCCGCGCCGAGCGCCTGGCCAAGCGCGAGGCCCTGATCCGCCTGGGCGCGAATCCCTACGGCGGCCGGTTCGACACCACCGGCACCCTCGCGGAGGTGCTGCAAAGGCTCCTCGACGCCGAGGGGGCTTTGCCCGAGGGTGAAAAGGCCCCTCCCCTCCCGGTGCGCGCGGCCGGACGCATCGCCGCCATCCGCGACATGGGCAAGTCCGTGTGGCTCGACCTCCGCGACCGGAGCCTGGAGAAGCTGCAGGTCAACGTCCTCGAGAAGCGCTCCCCGGAAATTTTTC
>JAZDLH010000103.1:0-4427 GCA_043802275.1 Planctomycetota bacterium | reverse complement strand
CGGAACCCCTCCACGCGTACTCGAGTGTCCTCCGACAGGTGCTCGGGTTTCGTCATGAATGTGCTCCGACCTCCGACGAGAACCGTGATCGCGCCTTGACCGGGCTGTCCTACTTGAGCGACGGGTCGAGCGCCTGGGCTTTCTCCATGTCCGCCTTCGCGTTTCCCTCCATTCCGAGCGCCCGGAACACGAGCCCGCGATTGTGGTATGCCCATGCATTCCGTGGGTCCTGTTCGATAACACGCGTATACAGGTCCAGTGCGCCACGGTGGTCTTGCGCGACATCGGCCTCATACGCCTTGTGCGAAAGCCATTGGACCGACCATGGGCACCAAAACAGGGGGACGATTGAGAGAACGACCAATGCCACCATGGCCGCCAGCACCAGAGGCGGCTTGTAACGGACGACGAAATGGCCTGCCACGGCAGCGCCAAACAGGAGACCTGAGACGTGAGCGGCGTTGCCCACGTTCCAGATGTTGAGAACCGTCAACACTACGCAGCCGACAAGCCACACGATGAAGACCAGTGCCGTCCTATCGTTGAGTATCTCCTGGAACGACTGGAAACGGCGGCGCCCCACCCACATGAACCCGAAGATCGCATATACGACGCCGGATGCCCCGATTCCCATGCCCTCGGACGCTGCAAGCTGGAGTGATGAACTGACCAGCGCGGCAAGCACGAAGAAAATCAGGAAGCGCCACGAACCGATTGCCTCCTCCATGCGGCTGCCGAGCAACCAGAGCCAGTAGACATTGAACGCCATGTGCCACACTGCGAAGTGAACAAAGACGGACGTGAGCAAGGTCCAATATGTCCCTTCCCAGACGGACCGCTTTGGAAGAAGCCCGCAGTCGACGACCGACTTCCAGGCCACCTGCGAGCTGGTGGAGAAGAAGCCAAGAAAGACCGCGACGCACAGGACGACGGCTATCCGTGCAACCCAGGGTTGTGAGGCGGTCCTCATTCTGGCCTCCTCCATCTTGCCGGCTTCCGGGGGACATATTTCATGTCGAGCATTCTAAACTATCACTCTACGATTATCAAGGAAAGCGCGGTTTGTGGGTACGCAAAGCTGTTTGTAGTGCCGCCGTCAGGCGGTCGACCGTCCAACGCCTCACGGCGTCACTACGAACTCTGGTGCAACCTGCGCTGCGATGTTACCCACAAACCGCGCCTGCACCCCCTTCCGCCCGAATGCTTGAACTCCGGTCGCGTCTGTGGTACACTCCCGCCATGCCACAGGAAATCCGAGCTGGGATCGGTTTTGACATCCACCGCCTCGTGCGCGGGAGACGGCTCGTGCTGGGCGGAGTGGAAGTCCCCGCCGAATCCGGCCTTCTGGGCCACTCGGACGGCGACGCGCTCCTCCACGCCGTGACCGACGCCCTCTTGGGGGCGATCGGCGCGGGCGACATAGGCGAGCTCTTCCCGGACACCGCGCCGGAGAACAAGGACCGCGATTCTTCGGACTTCGTGCGCGAGGCCGCGCGTCGCGCGCGCGCGGCGGGCTTTCGCGTCCAAAACCTCGACGCCACCGTGATTCTCGAGTCGCCCAGGCTCTCGGCCCACAAGGGAGCGATCCGCGCGCGCCTCGCGGAGCTTTGCGAATGCGACCCCTCGCGGGTGAACGTCAAGGCCAAGACGGGCGAGGGGCTGGACGCCGTGGGCCGGGGCGAGGCCCTGGCCGCGCGCGCGGTCGTGCTTCTCGCCCGCGAGGGGTAAACCCCGCGCAGACCGCCGAACTTCCAAGCTATTGCAAACCCGCCGCAGGTTTTTGTTTCGCCGCGCGTGATGCCGCTTTCCGACTCAATTTTGAAAGCGCCCGCTATACGCGTCTCCCCCGCTATGCCTACCCCTACCGGGCAAATCCCGCCCCTTCCCCCAAAGGCGACGGGCTGGAGGCGTCCCGAGGCGGTCCCTGTCCGATCCGGAAAATATCGCCCGGGCCCAGGAAACATGCTGGACGGACAAGCGCGCACTATATTATTATCAAAGACGGTTTTCTGCGGAGGAACAAGACCGCC
Organism: Planctomycetota bacterium; assembly: GCA_043802275.1. GTDB lineage: Bacteria > Planctomycetota > SZUA-567 > SZUA-567 > JAFGNG01 > JAZDLH01. The sequence goes on along the minus strand of JAZDLH010000103.1, from coordinate 2,397 downwards.
GTCCATGTATGCCGGAAGAAAGTCGGCGGAAGCATGGCGCCCCCTCCAGGGGACGCAGGGACCTCGCGCAAGGGAGGAAACAGCATGTCGCGGAAATGGCTCATCCTTTCATGGGCGACCTTGATCCTGGGGGGCCTGGCCGTGTACGCCTATGCCGCCGGCGGGAGCGACCAGGGCAAGGGATCGGACCGGGTTCTCAGCAAGGCGACCTTCATCCACTTCAAGAAAGCGCCCGGCAAGCCCCCGTGGGCCAGCGGTGGCGGCGGCGGAGGCGGAGGCAAGAAGGAGGAGACGGGTTATTACTCCTACATCTCGAACAAGGCTCGGTGGAAGACCGTCGAGCCGTTTTGCGTGAACCCGGCCTGCGACGAGAACCCGGACGGCTCGCTCGACGGGACGATCCTCGGCGCCCTGACCGCGGGCATGGAGGAATGGGAGACCGGCGCGGGCGACACCTTCGACATCTTCGAGAGCCTCGCGGTCGATCCCTCGGCCGGCTACGAGAACGGCGACCTTCGGGGATACAACACCATCTCCTTCGGACCATATAAGGACCCCAACGTCATCGCCATCACCTCGGTCTGGGGCTACTTCTCAGGCCCCCCCTCCCGGCGCGAGATCATCGAGGCGCACATCCTCTTCAACGACGCGCACCCCTGGGGCGACGCGGCCCTGGACGGCGACGGCGATGGGAAGCCCGATTCCTTCCTCATGGACCTCCAGAACATCGCCACGCACGAGCTCGGCCACTCTGCCGGCATGGGGGACGTCTACCAGCCCGGGGCGGGGGAGGAGACCATGTACGGCTATTCCGCGGAGGGGGAGCTGAAGAAGCGCGACCTCTACCTCGGCGACATCGCCGGCCTCACGGCCCTGTACCGGTGAGCCTCGGGCCGCGCGTCCGTGGATACGTCAGAGGCTGTTTGATCGGGGAGCAGCGCGAGCGGTCCGAAAGAACGTCCCGAAAAGCCCGGTGCGGCCGAGAGCCCATTGTCGCGGGGATCGGCTAATGCCGGGGGGCGCTTGGAGACTGCGCCGCTCACCAGAACTTCCACCAGGGCCGGACCGTCACCGCCTGGGAATGGCGCTCGATGGTGTACTCCTTCACCGGCCGGGCCTGCGCATTCAGGAGGTTCACGTGAACCCGCAGCCGCTGCAGGAGCGGCGCCAGGTCGATCTCGTGACGGTACATCTTCTCGATGGTCTCCTCGATCAGCGCATGATGGACAGGGTCCATGATCACCGTGAACACGACCATGTCGCACCCGGCGCCCCACTTCCGCTTCCAGTCGAGCAAGTCGGCCTTGACAAGCCGGAACTCCTGAAGCAGCGCCTCGGGCGAGTCCGGCGTGAGCGTAATGCCTATCGCGCGACTCGATCCCTTGGCGAACTCCCGCGCTTTCACCGCCCGTATCCCTCCCGACGTGTCGCCTGCGGTTTTGCCTCTGGGCCGTTCGGTTTGGGCCGGGGCCGAGGCAGTCTTGGGCGGCGCCGGCGGCTTTCAAGCGCTTGTCTATGCAACGTCTCCGGGGGATGGAATTCTATTTGCCGCCGCTCATGGCGTTGCCAAACAAGGAATCCTTGAGCACCGCGCCCTCGGGCAATGGAAACTGGAAGTCCGCTTTCCACAACTCGGGGGAGGAGATATTCGCATGAGTCTCCGTGGAGGAACCTGTTAATTTCGCGGTCTTCAGGGTCTCCTTGGACTTGTTCATCCTCTCCCTCATGCTCTTCCTGTTCTCTTCCGTCACCTCGAACCCCATGCCCCGGATTGTTTCGTCAAGTTGCTCGTCGGTCATTTCGGGTATTTCGTACTCCCCTTCAGGACGTTCAAAAGAGCGGGCGTACTTCACGATGAGACACTTCGACTTCGATATCCAGAACGTTTCCTTCTTGGATGTTTTTGAGGCTCCGCTAATAACATAACAGTCTTCTTCTCCGACTTTTTCCATCTTTTCAATCTCGGGATCTATTAACCTTGAGAATGGAGCCGGTTGATCCTGGAACGCCGATAAAAAGAGAGACGGTATGGTGAAGGCGGCGCCGGAGGAAATCCCCGTGGCGGCGCCCAAGGCAAAGTCGTCGCGATCCATCTTGGCGTACGCATGCATCATCCCCATGTAGAGATAGGGCTGCGTGCCGTCGCTTCACACGCTCCCGGACTGAACCATGCCCGTCATGGGCATGTTCTTCTGGGTCCAGGTAATCAAATACAGGTTGGTTTTTTTGAGAAGGATCGAAAAGGAGGTTTCAAGGTTCACCTTGCTTCCGCCCGAATCGATGTCTGCCGTGATGACTCCTTCCGCCTTGTAGGTTTGCATGGAGGCATACGCGGCCTTGACCCTTTCGAAAATCACGGCCGGAGTCGGCGTTTCCTCTTCCGCAAAAACGTTCGCC
>JAZDLH010000102.1:0-3116 GCA_043802275.1 Planctomycetota bacterium | reverse complement strand
ATGAGCTCGGGGTCGACCTGCATGACGTGCAGGCGCGGCGCGAGGGGCGAGATCTCGGCGCGCGGCCGTTGGAGGGCCTTGAGCATCTCGCGCAGGATGTGGATGCGCCCCTCGAGCGCCTGATCGAGCGCCTGCCGCATGATTTCCGAAGAAAGCCCCGTGCACTTGATGTCCATCTGGAGGGCCGTCACGCCCTGCTGGCTGCCGGTCACCTTGAAGTCCATGTCGCCGTAGTGGTCCTCGTCGCCGAGGATGTCGGAGAGGATCGAGACCCGGTCGCCCTCCTTCACGAGTCCCATGGCGATGCCGGCCACGGGGCGATGGATGGGCACGCCCGCGTCCATGAGCGCCAGGGTCCCGGCGCAGACCGAGGCCATGGAGCTCGATCCGTTGGACTCCATGATCTCGCTCACCGCGCGGATGGTGTAGGGGAACCCGGCGTCGTGCGGCAGGATGGGGTCCAGGGCGCGCTGCGCCAGGGCGCCGTGCCCGATCTCGCGCCGGCCGGGGCCGCGGGGGAACTTGGCCTCGCCCACGCAGAATCCGGGGAAGTTATACTGGAGGTAGAACTTCCGTCCCACCCGCTCGTAGAGCCCCTCGACGATCTGCTCGTCGCTTTTGGTGCCGAGCGTGATGGCGACGAGCGCCTGGGTCTCGCCCCGCGTGAAGAGGGCCGAGCCGTGCGTGCAGGGGAGGACCGCCACGCGCGCCTCGATGGGGCGGATGTCGGCGGGGCCGCGGCCGTCCACGCGCCTTCCCTCCTCGAGGAGCATCTCCCGCACGGCGACGCCCGTGAGATCCTCCCAGAGGGCCTTGAGCAGCGCCTCGGTGGGGCCGCCCTCCTCCTCCGGGCGGGCCATCTCCGCGGCGATTTCGCTCCGCAGCGCCTTCGACGCGTCGCGGCGGCCGAATTTCGTGGGGGTGGAGAGGGCTTGCTTGAGGGGCTTGAGCGCCCGGGCCTTGAGCGCGGCGAGGAGCGCGCCGTGGTCGGGCTCATGAAACTCGAGCTTCGGCTTGCCGACCCGCGCCTGGAGCTCGGTGATCATTTCGCAGATCTCCCGGATGGCCCGGTGGCCGAACTCGATGCCCGCGAGCATCGTCGCCTCGGGAAGCTCCCGGGCGCCCGCCTCGACCATGGTCACGGCCTCGGAAGTGCCCGCGACGACGAGGTCGAGGTCGGAGAGCTCCCGCTCGGCCGCCGTGGGATTGAGGACGAACTCCCCGTTCGCGCGGCCCACGCGCACGCCGGCCAGGGGCCCGGCAAAGGGGATCTCAGAGAGCGAGACCGCGGCCGAGGCGCCGATGAGGGAAAGGATGTCGGGCTCGTTCTTGCCGTCGGCGGAGAGGACCATGGAGCTGACGACGAGCTCGTTTATGAATCCCCTGGGAAAGAGCGGCCGCATCGGCCGGTCCGTCAGGCGCATGACGAGCGTCTCTTTTTCGGTGGGGCGCGCCTCGCGCTTGAAGAAGCCGCCGGGATACTTGCCGGCGGCGTACATCTTCTCCCGGTAATCCACCGTGAGCGGAAGGAAATCCCCGTCGAGACGCGCGTCGCCGAGCGCCGCCGCGGAGAAGACCACGGTGTTTTCGTATTGGACCACCACGGCCCCGGCCGCCTGCTTGCCCATGAGCCCCGTGGAGAGGCCGAGCATCCGTCCGCCGATCATCCGTTCCACGCGTGTTTCCATCGGTTGCAGCATCCTCATTCTCGCTTTCCGGGCGGGCGCGAGCCCGCCGCTTCCCATCGATTCATTTCCGGATTCCAACGTTCCCAAGAGTGTTTGAAATTTCTTCGTCCCCCGGACGAATCGCGGCGGCCGGCGATCTCGAAGAGATCGCTCTCTTTCCCGCGGATCGCCCGCCGACGGCGGCCGGACCGGGAAAAGGCCTCCGCGCTCTACTTGCGCAACTGCAGGCGCGAGACGATCGACTGATAGCGCTTGAGATCCTTTTTGCGGAGATAGTTCAAGAGCTTGGTGCGGCGGTTGACGAGATGAATGAGACCGCGCCGCGAGTGATTGTCCTTTTTGTGGGTCCGCAGATGCTCGGTAAGGGTCCGCACGCGCTCGGAAAGAATCGCCACCTGCACCTCGGGACTGCCGGTGTCGCTTTCGGCAAGGGCAAAGGTCTTGATGAGCTCGTTCTTCCGTTCCTGGGGCATGACCATAGGCAATTCCCTTTCACCGCTCCATTCCATCGGAATTTTTTATTCTTGTCGTCACCGTTCCGTTAGAACTCGTAGTCGCATTAGGCACATTGTGGAGCCTTCTCAAGCCCCGGCGCCCTTCCGGGATGAAACCCGTTCGTCCGGTCGGGAATGCAACCTCGGTTCCTCCAGAAGAAGTGCGCCGATACTTTTAGCGAAAACAACGCAACTCCCTGTTTCCAAGGCAGTAACGTCTTCTGTGGTCGCGCTCGGAAGGATGTCAACCGCCCTGACGAGGAGAAGCGGGGTAAGGTTGTTCCATGCTTGCATTATCCAGCGTTCACGAGCAGCTCTGCCGCACCCTCTTGGGCGGCCATCTCCTACGCGTCCATCCTTTTCTTCTTACCGCACGGATTGTAAGTGCTTCATTCGACCAGTCAAGGGAAAAAACAGATTTAGAACTTGGGAAATCCCCATTTCAAGCTATGACCTTTTTTGTTTTTTACGATCCGGCCAATCGAAAAGACCGGTTTCCCAGTGGGAGAGACAAGCGGGTTCCGTAGCGAGCCCAAGGGGCCGTGTTTTTTCTTGACCGGTGTTGGAATCGGGTTAAAATAGAGATCCGACCTGTTGCCGGATAGTCATACCTGTTGAGTTCTTACTTCAGGGTGAGGCCTTTTCGCTTGAAGAATTCAAGGAGAGAGGCGTGAGCGCTCTTCCGGCCCTGCGAGCCGATATCGACGCCATCCAGGCGGAATATGAAGACCAGCCTGTCTTCGTGCTCTCGGACCGTTCGGGACTGAGCAAGGCCCAGCTTATCGTCAGCCCCGTCGTGCTTCTCATCCTCGACCTGTGCGACGGCACCCGGAGCGCGCAGGCCATTGAGGCGGATTTTGTCCGGGCCACGCAGCAGGATCTCCCACCCGGAGCGGTGGAGAACGTCTGCCGGCAGCTGGAAGAGGCCCTCTTC